>NZ_BSRG01000003.1 GCF_040363165.1 Thermus sp. LT1-2-5
CAGAACCACCAAAGGAAGCCCCTCCCAGTTGGAAACAAGCACAAAAATCTGCGCCTCCGCTAAAATCCGGTCCACATCCAACCTGCGCCCAAGAAAGCGAACCCGGCTCGCAAGCCCAAGCCCATCAGCCAAAACGCGAACCCTAGCAAGCAACGGCCCATCCCCCACCAGGTCCAAGGTCCAAGGAAGATCCCGAAGCCCCGCCAAAGCCTGAAGAAGAAGAGCGTGATCCTTTTGGGGAGCAAAGCGGGCCACCATGACCAGCCTGGGAGGCTCCCGTCCCGGGTCAGCCCGAAAAGGAGTGTCCGGCACCCCGTTCCATCCCTCGTCTATTGGTCGCGTATCCCTCCAAACGCCCGCACCTCTACCCCCGCCGCCTCCAGGGCCGCCCGTACCGCCTGGGCCACCTGGGGGGCGTTGGGGTTATCCCCGTGGATGCACAGGGTGTCCGCCCGCACCGCCACTTCCCCCCCGTCCAGGGCCTCCACCTTCCCCTCCAGGACCATGCGCACCGCCCGCCGGGCCGCCTCCTTTGGGTCGGTGATCCAGGAGCCCGGGAGGGAGCGGGGGGCAAGCTGGCCGTTTTGCAAATAGGCCCGCTCGGGGAAAGCCTCGAGGACCACCCTAAGCCCCGCCCGCCTCGCCTCCTCCTCGTACACCGTGCCGGGCAGAACCACCAGGGGAAGCCCCGGGTCAAAGGACCGCACCGCCTCGGCGATGGCCCGGGCCGTCTCCCGGTCCCGACACGCCTTGAGGTAAAGCGCCCCGTGGGGCTTCACGTGGTGGAGGGAAAGGCCCTCGGCCTTCAGGAAGGCATAAAGGGCGCCGATCTGGTAGAGCACGTCGGCGTAGACCTCCTCCGGAGCCACGGCCATCTCCCGCCGGCCAAACCCCACCAGGTCGGGGAAGCCAGGGTGGGCTCCCACCGCCACCCCGTGGGCCTTGGCTAGGGCCACCGCCTCCCGCATGCGCAAGGGGCTTCCCCCATGGAAGCCGCAGGCCAGGTTCACCGAGGTCACCAAGGGAAAGAGCTCCCGGTCGTGCCCGTAAGTATAGACCCCGTAGGACTCCCCCGCATCCGCATTCAGATCCACCCAACGCTCCGCCATACCCCTAGGGTATCAAGGGGGGTAGCCAAGCCCCCCCAGGACCACCTTCACCCGTTCCGCCCAAAGCTCCTCCCGGGAGTAGATGGCCTGGACCCGCTCGTGGGCTTTTGGGTCCACGGGGGCCAGGGCCAAGAGGGCGTGGAAGGGCTGAAGCAGGGCCAGGGGAAGCCCGCCCCCGGCGTAGAGGAGGAGGTCGGACCTTAGGGCCAAGGCCTCCACCTCCTCCCGCCTCAAGGCCACGTGCCCCCGGGCCCTTTGCGGCAGGCGGGCCAGGAAGGCGTCCCCCTCGGCGAAGCTGGGGGCGACCACGGAAACCTGGGCCAAGGCGCGGAGGAAGGGGGCTAAGGCGGGGCGCAACGGACCAAGCCAAAGGGCCTTGGCCCCCGGGAAGTGGGCGGCAAGGAAGCGCTCCAAGGCCACCCCTTCCGCATACTGGCCCACGGCTCCCCCCACCCCCACGGCCACCAGGTCCACCAAGCCCGCCGTTTCCGCCTCCGCCTCCAAGCGCATCCCCTCCGGGGGGGGAAGCCCCTCCGCCAAAACCAACCCGGCGAGCCCCAGGGGCAAAAGGCAAGGGAGAAGCTCCCAGGGGTTTTCCGCCTCCACGGGGTAGGGGAAAAGGGGGAGGCGCAAAGACACCACCTCCGCCACCAAAGGGTCAAAGAAGCTGGCGTCGCCCCGGTGGAGGAAGGGCAAGGGGCGGGTCTTGTGGTAGGGGGGCCACACGGCTACCTCCTAGGCGGGGCGCAGGTCGGCGTACTTGAGGGAAAGGCGCTTGAGCCCCACCCCCTCAAAGTGCACCGTGACCTCGTCCCCCGAGGCCGCCACCACGGTGCCCGGACCGAAGCGGGGGTGGACCACCCTCTCCCCTCCCTTAAACGCCCCGGGCTTGGGCCGGTGTGTGGGGGGGACGGGCTTCGGGCTTCGGTAGGGGTCGTATTCCTGGTAGAGCCCCTCTTCCACTTCCTCCAAGAAGCGGCTTGGCCGGGTAGCCTCGAGGCGGCCGTAAATCTCCCGTTCCTCGGCGTAGGACAGGTAAAGCCTCTCCTGGGCCCGGGTCACCCCCACGTAGAAGAGGCGGCGCTCCTCCTCCAGGGCCTCGAGGGTGCTAAGGGAGTTCCGGTGGGGCAGAAGCCCCTCCTCCACCCCCACCAGAAAGACCACGGGGAACTCCAGGCCCTTGGCGTTGTGGAAGGTCATGAGGGAAACCTTCCCCTGCGCCTCCGCCGGCTCCTCCGCCCGGGCGGTGAGGGCCACCTTGTCCAGGAATTCCAGGAGGCTTTCCGCCTCCTTGGCCGCCCGCAGGAGCTCCTCCACGTTTTCCAGCCGATCCTCGTGGTCCTCGGGGTAGGCCTCCTTGAGGTAAGCGGGGTAGTCGGTGGCCTGAAGGAGGTGGCGGAAAAAGGCCTCCGCCGGGCCAAAGGCCAGGTCCATAAGCTCCTCCATCAGGGCCACGAAATGGCGCACGGGCTCGGGGCGGGGCAACACCCCTTCCGCCGCCTTCAGGGCCTCAAAAAGGGGAAGGCCCTTCTCCAAGGCTAGGCGGGCCACCTTCTCCATCGTGGCCGGGCCGATGCCCCGGGGGGGCGTGTTCAGGATGCGTTTCAGGCTCACGCTGTCCAGGGGGTTTAGGGCCAGGCGGGCGTAGGCCAGAAGGTCCTTCACCTCGGCCCGCTCAAAGAAGCCCACCCCGCCCACCACCCGCACCCCAATGCCCCGGCTGGCCAAGGCCTGCTCCAGGAGGCGGCTTTGGGCGTTGGTGCGGTAGAGGACCGCCACCCGGTCAAAAGGTGGCCCCAGGCGCAGGATTTCCTCCGCCACGAAGCGGGCCTCTTCCCGGGCGTCCTTGGCGCGGAAAAGCCGCACCGGCTCCCCACCCCCCTTCACCGGGCGTAGGGTCTTTTCCAGGCGCAGGGCGTTCTTAACGATGACGGCGTTGGCGAAGCGGAGGATGGCCTCGGTGGAGCGGTAGTTCTCCTCCAGGCGGTAGACCTTGGCCCCGGGAAAGTCCTCCGTGAACTGGAGGATGTTTTTAATGTCCGCCGCCCGGAAGGAGTAGATGCCCTGGTCCGGGTCCCCCACGGCCATGAGGTTGGCCTCCTCGCCCGCCAGGAGCTTGGTGAAGCGGTACTGCACGGGGTTTGTGTCCTGGTACTCGTCCACGTGGACGAAGCGGGCCCGCTTGCGCACCCTCCTCAAGACCTCCGGGTCCCCTTCCAAAAGCCTCAGGGCGTAGAGGAGGATGTCGCCAAAGTCCAAGGCCCCTTGCGCCTGCAGGGCCTCCTGGTAGCGGTGGAGGACGTCTTTTAGCCTGCCCCGGGAAAGCCCGGCGTAATACTCGGGAAGCTCCGCCAAAAGGGCCTCAGGCGGCTCCCCCCGGTTCTTGGCCCGGTCCAAGAGGGCCTTGATGGGCCCGGGCTTGGCGGAAAGGCCGAGCTCCTTCAGGACCTCCTTGAGGAGGGCCGTCTGGTCATCCTCGTCGTAGACCACGAAGCCCGGCTTCAGGCCCACCCGCTCCCCATAGGCCCGGAGGATGCGCAAGGCGGCGGCGTGGAAGGTGGAAACCCAGACCTCCCCCGCGCCTTTGACCATGCCCTTCAGCCGCTCCCGCATCTCCTCCGCCGCCTTGTTGGTAAAGGTGACCGCCAGGATCTCCGTGGGGTAGACGCCCCGGTGGGCCACCAGGTAGGCCACCCGGTGGACCACGGTGCGGGTCTTGCCGCTCCCGGCCCCCGCCACCACCAAGGCGGGGCCTTGGAAGTGGAGAACCGCCTGGCGTTGGGCCTCGTTCAAGGAGGAGAGGAGAGCCTCGTCCACGGGGTGGAGTCTACCACGCGGTAGACTCTAGGACATGGAGCTTCGTCCCACGCAGGAGGGCTTCTTGGGTGAACTCGCCCGGGACTTCACCTTCGCCACCTTGGCCCGGCTCGCGGCAGGGTTTGGCGAGCGCCTGAAGGAAGAGGGCGTAGAGCGGGTGGTGGTGGGCCACGACGCCCGTTTCCTGGCCCGGGAGATGGCGGAGGAGGCGGCAGAGGTGCTTTCGGCCTTGGGCCTGGAAACCTTCCTCCTTCCCGGGCCTTCCCCCCTTCCCCTTTTCGGCTTCGCCCTGGAAGAGGCGAAGGCGGGGGGGCTTTACCTCACTGCCGGGCGCAAGCCCGCCCGCTTCCAAGGGGTCAGGCTCCGCCTCGGTCCCGGAAAGCCCCTTCCCGGGGAGGCGGTGCCCTTCTTACCCCCCCCGGAGGCCCGGGGGGCCTTTACCCTCTTGGACGTCAAGAAGGCCTACCTGGAGCGCCTGCGGCAAAGCGCCGGGGAAGGGGCCAAGAAGAAGGGCGTGGTCTACCTGGACGCCATGGGGGGAGCGGGGGGTGGGGTCCTGCCTGGGGTGTGGAAACTGCTTAGCCTCGAGGCGGAACTCCGGGAACTCCACCCCCTCCCCCACCCCCTCTTCTACGGGGTGGACCCGGACCCGAGGCCGGAGAACCTGAAGACCCTGCGGATCCTCCTCCAGGCGCAAGAGCCTCCGGCCTTGGGCTTTGCCCTGGACGGGGACGCCTGCCGCCTGGCCGTCTACCTCCCGGGCGGAACGCCCCTGGAGGAGGAGGCGGTTTTGGCGCACCTGAGGGAAATCCTGGGCAGCAAGGAGGTGGAAGGGGACGGGGAAGGGGGTTTCCGCTTCCCCTGGCACCTACAGGAGCCCGACCCCTTCCTCGCCGCCCTGCTCCTCTTGGGGGCTCTCTTATGAGGGAGATCCTGCCCGGGGTCTTCCTGCTTCCCGTGCCCATCCCTTACCCCTTGAAGACGGTGAACCTCTACCTCCTCAAGGGGGACGGGGAGGTGGCCCTTTTGGACACCGCCTTGGACACCCGCACCGCCCGGGGAAGCCTGGAGCTTTACCTGGCAGAGCTCGGCCTTTGCTTCCAGGACGTCAAGGTGGTCCTCCTCACCCACCACCACCCCGACCATTACGGCCTTTCGGGCTTCCTCGAGGGGCTTGGGGCGCGGGTCTTCCTCCACGAGGAGGAGCTAAACCGGGGCCACCGCTTCTGGCTTGTCCCCGAGGCCTTTGAGGAGGCGTCTTGGCGGCTTTTCCGGGACCACGGCACCCCAGAGGAGGCCCTTTGGGGCATCCGGGAAACCATGGCCAAAACCCGGCAAAGGGTCCACCCGCCGCAAAACCCCTGGCCCCTAAAGGACGGGGAGGTCCTGGAGGTGGCGGGCAAGCGGCTTCGGGTCCTTTGGACCCCGGGCCACGCCGACGGGCACGTGGCCTTTTACCTGGAAGAGGAAGGGGTCCTGTTGGCGGGGGACGCCCTCTTGGACCACGTTTCCCCCAACGTGGGCCTTTGGGCCTACACCCGGGAGAACCCCCTGAAGGACTTCCTTGGGTCCTTGGAACGCCTGGCGGGGCTTCCCGTCCAGGTGGCCCACGCCGGGCACTTCGGCCCCATCCGGGACGTGAGGAAGCGGGCTAAGGAGCTTCTCGCCCACCACGAGGAGCGCCTGCAAAGCCTCCTGGCGCTCCTGGAGGGCCCCAAGAGCGCCTGGGAGCTTTCCCTTCTCCTCTTCCCCCAGGAGTTGGACGCCGCCGGGCGCCGCTTCGCCTTCGCCGAAACCCTGGCCCACCTGGAGTACCTGCGAAGGGAAGGCCTGGTGGACCGGGAAGGCCCCCCCTACCGCTACTTCCGGGTCTAGAGCCCCTTGCCCCGCCGGATAACGGGGGGTAAACTTTGACCCGGTTCAAGGAGGTGCCATGCATCCTTGGTACGCACACTACGATCCCGGGGTTCCCAAGGAGGCCCCAAGGCCGGTGCTCCTGACCGAGGCCCTGCGGGAAAATGCCCGCCGCTACCCGAAGAAGGTGGCCTTGGCGTTCCTGGGGCGAAGTATCTCCTACGCCGCCTTGTGGCGCGAAGTCGAGGCCTTCGCCAAGGGCCTGCAGGAGGCGGGCGTGAGGAAGGGGGACCGGGTGGCCATCATGCTCCCCAACTCCCCCCAGTTCGTGGTGGCCTTCTTCGGCACCCTCCTGGCGGGGGGCGTGGCGGTGAACACCAACCCCATGTACACCCCCAGGGAGCTACGGCACCAGCTACGGGACTCCGGGGCCAAGGCCCTGGTCATCCTGGACCAGCTCCTTCCCCGCTACCAAGAGGTGAAAGGGGAAGCCCCCGTGGACCTCCTGGTGCGCACGGGCATCCAAGACTACCTTCCCTTCCCCAAGAACCTCCTCTATCCCCTCATGCTCAAGCGCCAGGGGCAGGCCCCCAAGAACCGGGAAGGCACCCCCTGGCGGGCCTTCCTCAAGCGGGGGAAGCCTGACCCCGTGGCCTTGGAGCTGGACGACCTGGCCCTTTTGCAGTACACCGGGGGGACCACCGGGGTGGCCAAGGGGGCCATGCTCACCCACCGGAACCTCTCCGCCAACGCCCTGCAGGTGCGGGCCTGGATTCCGGATTTCCGGGAAGGCGAGGAGGTGGTCTTGGGGGCCATTCCCTTCTTCCACGTCTACGGCATGACCGTGGCCATGAACCTGGCCCTCCTGGGGGCGGCCAAGCTGGTCCTCCTTCCCCGCCCCGAGATCGGGCCCATCGTGGAGGCCATAGAAGCGCACCAGGTTAGCCTGTTCCCCGGGGTGCCCACCCTGTACGTGGCCTTCAACAACTTCCCCGGGATCGAGAAGCGCAACCTAAGAAGCGTCCGAGCCTGCATCTCTGGCTCCGCCCCCTTGCCCCTCGAGGTGGCGGAGCGCTTCATGGCCCTCACCGGGGCCAAGCTGGTGGAGGGCTACGGCCTCACCGAGGCCAGCCCCGTGACCCACTGCAACCCCCTCCACGGCCCGAGGAAGCTGGGGAGCGTGGGCCTACCCTTCCCGGGGGTGGAGGCAAAAGTGGTGGACGAGGAGGGGCGGGAGGTGCCCCTGGGCGAGGTGGGCGAGCTCATCGTCAAGGGCCCCAACGTCATGAAAGGCTACTGGAACCGCCCCGAGGAAACCCAAAAGGCCCTCAAGGACGGCTGGCTCTTCACCGGCGACATGGCCCGCATGGACGAAGACGGATACTTCTACATCGTGGACCGCAAAAAGGACATGATCATCGCCGGAGGCTACAACATCTACCCCCGCGAGGTGGAAGAGGTCCTCTACCAACATGAAGCCGTCCAGGAAGCCGCCGTGGTGGGCGTCCCCGACCCCTACCGCGGGGAAACCGTGGCCGCCTTCCTCGTCCTCAAGCCCGAGTACCGGGGCAAGGTCACGGAGAAGGACATCGAGGCCTTCTGCCGCAAACACCTCGCCGCCTACAAGGTGCCCCGCATCCTAGAGTTCCGCGAAAGCCTCCCCAAGTCCAGCGTGGGCAAGATCCTCAAGCGGGAACTCACCAAGGAGGTGGGGCCTAGGCGGTAGGATAGCCCCATGGGCAAGGTGTACAAGAAGGTGGAGCTGGTGGGGACGAGTGGGGAGGGCCTCGAGAACGCTATCCAAGCCGCTTTGGAGCGGGCGCAGAAAACCCTCCGCCACCTGGACTGGTTTGAGGTCAAAGAGATCCGGGGCACCATCGGCCCGGAAGGGGTAAAGGAGTACCAGGTGGTCCTGGAGGTGGGGTTCCGCCTGGAGGAATAGGCGCCCTCCTTCCGAAAGCGCTACCCCTTTACACACCCTTACTCAAGGGATATGCTAAGGGTGAAGGAGGTGAAGGGGTATGAGCGCCACTGGTCTGGAGGTCTTTGACGCCACCCTTCACAAAACCCACACCTGGCTCAGGGCCATCATGGAGGAGCTAGGCATAGAGGACCGCCACCGGGCCTACATGGCCCTTCGGGCCGTCCTCCATGCCCTCAGGGACCGCTTGCCCGTGGAGGAGGTGGCCCAGCTTGGGGCCCAGTTGCCCATGCTCATCCGGGGCATCTACTACGAGGGGTGGGATCCCACGGGCAAGCCCCTTAAGGAGCGGCACAAGGAGGAGTTCCTGGCCCACGTGGCCCGGGAGCTCAAAACCCCTTCCGGCCCGGCGGTGGACCCAGAAAGGGCGGCGCAGGCGGTGTTCAAGGTGCTCAAGCAAAAGGTGACCGAGGGCGAAATCCAAGACGTGCGCCAGCTTTTGCCCAAGGAACTCCGCGAGCTCTGGCCGGAAGGCTAGTCCAGGACGAAGCGGTCCTCCGTTTCGTGCAGGCGCACCCGGTGGACGATCCGCTGGTCTTGGGACCCATTGGGCTCGGTCATGGCCACCACGGTGACGTAGGGGCGCAAGGGGCTCCGCAAAACCTTCTTGGTGAGGGTTTCCTCCACCTGGAAGATGCCTGCGGAGTTGTTCATGGTCACCTGGATCTCCACCGGGACCTTTTCCCCCTTTAGGATCCGCACCTCGTCCACCGCCAGGGCGCTGATGGAGTGGATATCGATGCTCCCCAGGGCAAAGGCCTTCCGCCCCCGGCCCTTGGTGATGTCGGTGCCATCCGCCACCGCGGTGATGCCCGCCTCTATGGTGAGGGGCTCGGGGGAGAGGTCGTGGCTGTAGATGCCGTGGAGCATGAGGGCCCGGAGGGCGGTGCGCTGCTCGGGGTCGGGGTAGATCCTTTCCAGGATGCGGTTCAGGATGGGGAGGGCCAGGCTTACCCCAAAGGCCTCGTGATGGTCCCGGTGCACCTGGTTTCCCAGGTCGTGGAGCATGGTGGAGAGGAGGACCACCACGTAGGCGTCCTCCAGCTCCCCCGCCCCCGACTCCAGGGTGTCCAGCCGCACCCCCGCCTCGGCCAGAAGGCCCAGGATGGCCACGCTGGCCGCCCCGGTGAGGAGGGCGTGGACCCGGCCGTGGTCGTTGTAGCCCAGCTTGCGCATGGTGATGTAGTTGGCCATGTTCCAACCGGCCCGGGCCTCCGGGTCCTGGATCAAAAGCTCGTAGGCCCTAAGGGCCTTGGGAAAGGGCTTCAGGCGCTCCCGGATGGCCTGGTCGGCCTCGGCGTAGAGCTTGGCCTTGGGGCTAGCTACGTGGACCACGCGTTCTCCCGTCATGCGCACCCCTCACCTTACACCGGGCCCTGGCGAGGGAAAGGAACTCACTCCCCCTTGAACTCCGGCGCCCGCTTTTCCAGGAAGGCCCGGACCCCCTCCTTCATGTCCTCGGTGGCGGCGGCGTAGCCGAAGAGATCCGCCTCGATCTCCAAGGCCTCCGCCAGGTCCAGCCCCTCGCCCCGCACCACGCTCTCCTTGGCCAGGGCCAGGGCGATGGGGGCGTTTTTGAGGATTTTCTGGGCCAGCTTCTTGGCCTCCTCCAAAGCGTCCTCCGCCACCCGGTTCACCAGGCCCAGCGTGAGGGCCTCCTCCGCCTCCACGTGCCGGCCGGTGAAGATGAGGTCCAAGGCCCGCCCCCGGCCGATGAGCCGGGGCAGGCGCTGGGTACCCCCAAAGCCAGGGATGAGCCCCAGGCCCACCTCGGGGAGGCCGAGCTTGGCTCCCTTGGCCGCCACCCGGAGGTCGCAGGCCAAGGCCAGCTCCAACCCGCCCCCCAGGGCGTAGCCGTGGATGGCGGCGATGGTGGGGATGGGCAAGGCGGCGATCTCGGCGAAGACCTGCTGGCCCAAAAGGGCGTACTCCCGGGCCATGAAGGGGTCCTTGAGGGCGGCGATCTCCTTGAGGTCCGCCCCGGCGGCGAAGGCCCTTCCCTCCCCCGTGAAGATGGCCACCCGGGCCTCGGGGTCTTGGTGGATCACCTCCACCACCTGGGCCAGCTCCTCCAGGACCTCGCGGGAAAGGGCGTTCAGGGCCTCGGGCCGCCTTAGGGTCACCAGGGCGATGTTCCCCTCCACCTCGTAGGAGAGGTGCTGGAACTCGGGGATTTCCAGGATGAACTCGTGCTCGTGCTCGTGTTCCATGCTACACCTCCAAAAGGGCGAGAAGCGCCACCTCCACCATGCGCCGGATGCCTTCCTGGAGGACTTCGGGAGGCGCCAGCTCGGGGTCGCCGATGCGGTTGGAAACCGCCAGGATAGCCCCCGCCTTCACCCCCCGCATCCGGCCCAGGAGGAAGAGGGCGCTCGCCTCCATCTCAAAGGCCAAGACCCCAAAGCGGCTCCAGGCGCGGGCCGCCTCCGGGGTGGTGGCGTAGAAGGCGTCCTCCGTGGCCACCAGGCCCACGTGGTGGGGGTAACCCCTCTCCTCCGCCTTGGCCCAGAGGGCGCGGAAGAGGAAGGGGTCGGGCACAGGGGCGTAGGGAAGCCCCCCAAGGTACTGCCTCGAGGCCCCCTCCAAGGGTACCGCCCCCTGGGCGATGACCAAATCCCCTGAGGCCAAGGCCCCGTCCACCGCCCCGCAGGTCCCCACCCGGAGGAGGACCCGGGCCCCTAGCTGGATCAGCTCCTCCGCCACGATGCTGGCCGAAGGGGCCCCCATCCCCGTGGTCTGCACGGAAACGGGCACGCCCCGGTAGCGCCCCGTGTAACCCAAAAGCCCCCGGTGGGTGTTGTAGACCACGGGGTCTTCCAAGAAGGTCTTAGCGATCCATTCCGCCCGGCCGGGGTCCCCGGGGAGGAGAACCCTCTCCGCCACATCCCCCGGTTTGCCCCGCACGTGGATGGGACTCATACCGCCTAAGGATACTACAGCCTGAGGGCGGGAAGCCCTTCCACCAGGCTCTCGTCGTGGGTGGCCAGGACCAAGGCGGTACCCACCTCCCGGCAAAGGGCCCGCATGAGGGCCAGGGCCTCCCGGGCCTGGCGGCGGTCCAGGCTGGCCGTGGGCTCGTCCGCCAGGAGGAGCCGGGGCCTTAGGTAAAGGGCCCGGGCCAGCGCCACCCGCTGCCTTTCCCCCCCGGAAAGCTTCTGGGGGAGAAAGCGCGTCCTGCCCCCAAGCCCCAGACGCTCCAAGAGGGCGAGGGCCCAAGGCCGATCCACCCGTCCCACCAGGTACCCGGGGGCGAGGACGTTTTCCAAGGCGGTGAGCTCGGGAAACAGGAAGTGGTGCTGGAAGACGAGGCCCAAAAAGCGGAGCCGACGCCGGGCCAGGGCCTCCTCCGTAAGGCCCCGGATGGGCGTGCCCTCCCAAATGACCTCCCCCTCCTGCAAAGGGAGAAGCCCCGCTAGGAGATGGAGAAGCGTGGTCTTACCGCTTCCCGAAGGCCCGAGCACCGCTAGGGCCTCCCCCGGCCCCAGGGCGAAGGAAAGCCCCCGGAAGAGGGGGCCCTGCACGTAGGCGAAGCCGAGGTTTTGGACCTCGAGGACCGGGCGCACCCTCTCATCCTCTAGGCAAAAGATGAAGCCTCGGTTAGAGTAGGACCGATGCGGGGAAGCCCCCTGTTCCAGGACCTGACGCCGGAGGAAATCGCCCTCGCCCGCTCCTACTTCCAACCCCTCGTCTACCCCAAAGGGAAAACCGTCTTCCAACAAGGGGACCTGGGCCAGACCTTGTACCTGGTGGAGGCGGGGCGGGTGCGGCTTTACCGCACCCACCTAGGGGGGCAGGAGAAGACCCTAGGCTACGTGGGCCCGGGGGAGGTCTTCGGGGAGATGAGCCTCCTGGACGGGGGGGAAAGGAGCGCCAGCGCCGAGGCCCAGGAGGACACCCACCTCCTCGCCCTCTACCGGGAGGGCTACCTCGCCCTGATTCGCCGCCTACCCTTGGTGGCCCACAACCTGGCCTGCATCCTGGCCCGGCGCCTGCGGGAACTCAACGTGGAGATGGACCTCCTGGCCTTTGAGGAGGCGCAAAGCCGGGTGGCCTATGCCCTCCTCAAGCTCCACCGCCAAGGGCACGGGCCCCGCTTCCGCCTGCGCCACCAGGACCTGGCGGCCCTGGCGGGGGCAAGCCGGGAGACGGTGACCCGGGTCCTGCACGACCTGAAGGAGAAGGGGATCCTGTCCTTGGCCCCGGGGGAGGTGGAGGTGAGGGACTTCCGGCTTTTGGAAGAGGTGGCCTTCGGCTTGGTCTAGGGGGTGCGCCGTGCGGCTTAGGGTGGACGTGCTTCCCAGCGAAGGGGTGGTTTACCCCGATGTGGTCCTGGTGGTGGACGTGATCCGGGCCACCACCACCGCCGCCTGCCTCCTGGAGGCGGGGGCGGGAGCGCTTTACCTGGTGGAAGGCCTCGAGGCGGCCCGGGCCTTCAAGGACGAGGACGTGGTGCTGGCGGGGGAGGTGGGGGGGCTGAAACCCCCGGGGTTTGACCTGGGGAACTCCCCCCGGGAGGCCCTGGAAGCCCCCGTGGGGGGCAAGGTGGTGGTCATGAGCACCACCAACGGCACCAAAGCGGCTCACGCCGCCGCCAAGACGGCCAAGCACGTCCTTCTGGCCTCCTTGTACAACGCCCACGCCGCCGCCCGGCTGGCCCGGGAGCTGGCCACGGAGGAGGTGGCCATCCTCTGCGCCGGCAAGGAGGGGCGGGCCGGGCTGGACGACCTGTACACCGCCGGGGTCTTGGCGGAGTACCTGGGCCTGTTGGGCGAAGTGGAGCCGGAGGACGGGGCCCGCATCGCCCTGGCGGTGAAGCGGGCCTACCAGGACCCCTTGGAGGCCCTAAGCCTCTCCGCCGCCGCCCAAGCCCTAAAGGGGGTGGGCCTAGAAGGGGACGTCCCCTTTTGCGCCCAGGTGGCCAAAAGCGCTGCCGTGCCCCTCCTTTCCGGGAGGGTGGGGGAAGCCCTCATCTTCAAGCGGGCCTACTGAAGGCCCTCCTCGGCCAAAAGCTCGTGGAAGCGCCGGATGGCGGCGATGCCCTTTTCCAGGTTGAGGAGGTCAAACTTCTCGTTGGGGGCGTGCAGGTTGTCGTCGTTGAGCCCCAGGCCCAAAAGGACGATGGGGGCGCCCAGAGCCTCCTTCAGCTCCGCCACCACGGGGATCGTCCCCCCCTCCCGGGCGTAGACGGGGGGCTTCCCCCAGACCTCCGCCAAGGCCCGGGCCATGAGGCGCATGGGGGGGCTGAAAGGGTCGGTGAGGACGGGCTTCCCCCCATGGAGGCGGCGCACCTCCAAGCGGTACCCGGGGGGAAGGACCTCCTTGAGGTAGGCCTCGGCCAAGTCCGCCACCTCCTCGGGGTCTTGGTCCGGCACCAGGCGCATGGAAAGCTTCATCCCCGCCTCCGCCGGGATCACCGTCTTGGAGCCTTCCCCCTGGTAGCCGCCCCATACGCCGTTCGGGTCCAGGGTGGGCCTGGCCCAAAGCCGCTCCAGGGGGGTGTACCCTTCCTCCCCCGGGAGGACCTCCACCCCGAGCTCCCGCTTTAGGGCCTCCTCGTCCAAAGGGGGCCAAAGGCGCCTTTCCTCCTCGGAAACGGGCCGTACCCTCTCGTAGAAACCCGGGATCTGGACCCTGCCCGTCCCCTCGTCCTTGAGGCGGGCGAGGAGCCAACCCAGGGCCTGGATGGGGTTAGGCGCCACCCCGCCGAAGGCCCCGGAGTGGAGGTCCCGCTTGGCCCCCTTGAGGCGCACCTCCAGGTAGCAAAGCCCCCTTAGGCCGTAGGTGAGGGTGGGGGTTTCGGGGGCGAACATGGCCCCGTCGGAAACCAAAACCACGTCCGCCCGGAGCCTTTCCCGGTGTTGCCGCACGAAGGGAAGGAGGTGGGGGCTTCCGATCTCCTCCTCCCCTTCCACCAGGAACTTGACGTTGGTCCGTGCGGCGAGGCCCTCCAGGGCGGCCACGTGGGCCCAAAGCTGCCCTTTGTCGTCGGAGGCGCCCCGGGCGTAGATCCTGCCCTCCCGCACCACCGGGGAAAAGGGCGGGGTTTCCCAAAGCTCCAAGGGGTCTTCCGGCTGGACGTCGTAGTGGCCGTAGACCAAGACGGTGGGGGCCTTTTCGTCCACCACCCGCTCGGCGTAAAGGATGGGGTGAAGGGGGGTTTCGTGGAGCTCGGCGGAAAAGCCCAGGGCCTCGAGGCGCTCCTTCAGCCAAAGGGCCGCCCGGCGCACCTCCTCCTTGCGGGCGGGGTCGGTGGATACCGAGGGGATGGAAAGGAACTCCAGTAAGGGGGCTAAGGCGTTCACGCCCCCATGCTACCCTCTTCCGCCAAGGCCTTGCCCTCCTCGAGGAGAAGAAGCCTTAGCCGGGCCACCTCGGCCTCGAAGCGGGCCTGGAGGGCCTCCAGCTCCGCCCTGAGCCGCATGATCTCCTCCACCCCCGCCAAGTTCACCCCAAGCTCCTGCGTCAGGCGGCGGATCTCCCTCAGCTTCTCGATGTCCCGCTCCGAGTAAAGCCGCGTCTTGCCCCCAGACCGCTTCGGCTTGATGAGCCCCTTCCGCTCATAAAGCCGCAGCGTCTGCGGGTGCATCTCCACCAGCTCCGCCGCCACGCTGATCACGTACACCGGGCGGTCCTTGGGGGAGGGCTTCGCCGTTTCCCCAGGGGCGGGGAGGGCCTTGCGCTCCAGCTCCCGGAAGCGGTCCCCGATCTCCCCCTTAAGCCTTTCCACCTCGGCCTCGAAGCGGGCCTGGAGAGCCTCCAGCTCCGCCCTGAGCCGCATGATCTCCTCCACCCCCGCCAAGTTCACCCCAAGCTCCTGCGTCAGGCGGCGGATCTCCCTCAGCTTCTCGATGTCCCGCTCCGAGTAAAGCCGCGTCTTGCCCCCAGACCGCTTCGGCTTGATGAGCCCCTTCCGCTCATAAAGCCGCAGCGTCTGCGGGTGCATCTCCACCAGCTCCGCCGCCACGCTGATCACGTACACCGGGCGGTCCTTGTCCGTGACCCTGTCCATGGCCTTAAGCTCTCCCCACTAAACCAGTCTAACCCTTTTCATTATACGCCCCCTGAAAACCCTAGGCGCAGGGAAGCCCGCTCGGCCGCCGCCCTCACCCGGGGGGCGAGGCGGCGGGCGGCCTCCAGGGAAAGGCGGCTGGCTGGGGCGGAAAGGGAGATGGCCGCCACCACCTCCCCCGTGGGGCCGAAGACGGGGGCGGCCACGCACCGCACCCCCAGCTCCTTCTCCTCGTTGTCCAAGGCGTAGCCCTGGGCCCGCACCTCCTGGAGCTCCGCCAGAAGGCCCTCGAGGCGGGTTTGGGTGTGGGGGGTGAAGGGAGTGAGGCGTAGGCCCTCCGGTACCCCCCGGTAGGCCAAAAACACCTTCCCCACCCCGGTGGCGTGGAGGGGAGCCCGGCTCCCCGGGGCGGTGAAGAGGCGCACGAGCTGCCTCCCTTCCACCTGGTCCAGGTACAACGCCTCCCCCTCCCAGGGCACGGCCAGGTTTACGCTCTCCCCCGTTTCCTCCGCCAAGGCCTCCATCTCGGGGCGCGCCGCCGAGAGGAGGTCGGGCCGGGGGTAGGCCTGGCCCACGGCGAAGGCCTTGGGCCCCACCCGGTACACGCCCCCCTCCTCCACGGCGAAGCCCCGCCGCACCAGGGTCTGGAGGAGGCGGTAAAGGGTGCTCTTGGCCAGCCCCGTGGCCTCGGCCAGGGCGGAAAGCCCCGCTTCTTTATGCTCCGCCAAGGCTTCTAGCACCCCAAGCCCCTTTTCCAGGGTCTTGACCTCGCTTGCCCCCTTTTCCCTCCGCCGCGGCATGGCGCCTTAGCCTAGCATGGGGGCCCTTGTTTTTCAAGAAGTAAAAAAACGTTTCGTCTATTGACAATCCCTCCCCCGCCCCCGTAAGCTCAGGCCACCATGAAGGGCGTGGAGATCACCAAAGACCACCCCCTCCTTAGGGAGGTGCTGACGGAGGAGGCCCTGAAGTTCGTGGTGGCCCTGCACCGGGAGTTCAACCCCGTGCGCAAGGCGCTTCTCGCCCGCAGGCACGAGCTTTGGGAGCGGTACAAGGCCGGCGAAAGGCCCGACTTCCTTCAGGAAACCGCCTTCGTCCGGGGAGGGAACTGGCGGGTGGCCGAGGCCCCCCCAGACCTCCTGGACCGCCGGGTGGAGATCACCGGCCCCGTGGACCGGAAGATGATCATCAACGCCTTGAACTCGGGGGCCAAGGTCTTCATGGCGGACTTCGAGGACGCCCTTTCCCCCACCTGGGACAACGTGATCCAAGGGCAGAAAAACCTTTATGACGCCGTGCGCCGCCAGATCGACTTCGTTTCCCCCGAGGGCAAGGCCTACCGCCTAAAGGAGCAGACCGCCACCTTGGTGGTGCGCCCCCGGGGCTGGCACCTGGTGGAAAAGCACGTGCGGGTGGACGGGGAGCCCATCTCGGCGAGCCTCTTTGACTTTGGGCTTTACTTCTTCCACAACGCCCACGAGCTCCTAAGGCGGGGAAGCGGGCCCTACTTCTACCTGCCCAAGATGGAGAGCCACCTCGAGGCCCGCCTCTGGAACGAGGTCTTCAACTTCGCCCAGGACTACCTCAAGATCCCCCGGGGCACCATCCGGGCCACGGTGCTCATAGAAACCATCCTGGCGGCCTTTGAGATGGAGGAGATCCTCTACGAGCTCAAGGAGCACGCCGCCGGGCTGAACGCCGGGCGCTGGGACTACATCTTCAGCTGCATCAAGAAGTTCGCCACCACCGCCCCCATCTTCCCCGACCGGGCCCAGGTGACCATGACCGTACCCTTCATGAAGGCCTACACCGAGCTCCTGGTGAAGTCCTGCCACACCCACGAGGCCCACGCCATCGGCGGCATGGCCGCCTTCATCCCCAGCCGCAAGGACCCCGAGGTGAACGAGCGGGCCTTCCAGCAGGTGCGGGCGGACAAGGAGCGGGAGGCCTCCCAGGGCTTTGACGGCACCTGGGTGGCCCACCCCGACCTGGTGCCCGTGGCCCAGGAGGTCTTTGACCGCTACCTGGGGGACAAGCCCCACCAGAAGCACGTGAAGCGCCTGGACGTCCAAGTGAAGGCGGAGGACCTCCTCAACTTTGAAGTCCCCGGGGGGAAGGTGACGGAGGCGGGGCTTAGGAACAACATCTCCGTGGCCCTGCAGTACCTGAACCAGTGGCTTCTCGGCAACGGGGCCGCCGCCATCTTCAACCTCATGGAGGACGCCGCCACCGCCGAGATCAGCCGGGCCCAGCTTTGGCAGTGGGTCCACCGGGAGGCCAAGCTGGAGGACGGCCGCACCGTGACCCCCGAGCTGTACCAGAAGGTGAAGGAGGAGGAGCTGGCCAAGCTTGGGGGACGGGAAAAGGAGCGCTACAAGGAGGCGGAGGAGATCCTGGACAAGCTGGTCCTCTCGGAGGCGTTCATCGAGTTCCTGACCCTGGTGGCCTACGAGTACCTGGACTAAGGCGCTGAGGGCCAAGGGGAGGGCGGGCGGGGCAGTCCCCCGCCCTTTGCCCTAAAGTGGGAGGAAAGGAGGAAGGCCGTGGGCTTTTTGGAAGAACTCAAGGCCCTCTTGCCGGGCAAGGTCCTCACCCAGGAGGCGGCCCTCGCCCCCTACGAGTCCGACGCCCTCACCGCCTACCGCAAACGCCCTTTGGCGGTGGTCCTGCCCGAGGGCAAGGAGGAGGTGGTGGCGGTGGTGCGGCTTTGCCACCGCCACGGGGTTCCCTTCGTGGCCCGGGGTAGCGGCACGAGCCTCAGCGGGGGGTCCTTGCCCGTGGAGGGGGGGATCGTCCTCGCCCTCAACCGCATGAACCGCATCCTGCGCCTGGACCCCAAGGCCAGGATCGCCGTGGTGGAACCCGGGGTGGTGAACCTGGAGGTTTCCCGCCAGGCCGCTCCTTTTGGCCTCTACTACGCCCCGGACCCCAGCAGCCAGCCCGTGAGCACCCTAGGGGGCAACGTGGCCTTCAACTCGGGGGGGGCCCACTGCCTGAAGTACGGGATGACGGCCAACCACGTCCTGGGCCTCGAGGTGGTGACCCCGGAAGGGGAGGTGGTGCGCCTTGGGGGGGAGAGCCTGGAAGGGGTGGGCCCCGACCTTCACGGCTTCTTCGTGGGCACGGAGGGGCTTTTGGGGGTGGCGGTGGAGATCACCCTGCGCCTCCTCCCCAAACCCGAGGCCTACCACACCCTCCTGGCCGCCTACGAGAGCCTGGAGCAGGCGGGGAACGCCGTGAGCCTGGTGATCCGGCGGGGGCTTCTGCCCGGGGCCATGGAGATCATGGACCGCCTGGCCATAGAGGCGGCGGAAAAGGCGGTGCAAGCGGGCTACCCGCAGGCGGAGGCCCTCCTCATCGTGGAGCTGGAAGGCCCCAAGGAGGAGGTGGCGGAGGAGGCCTTGGTCTTGGGAGAGGTCATCCGGGAAAGCGGGGCCTATGCGGTGCGGGTGGCGCAAAGCGAGGCGGAACGCCAGGCCATCTGGAAGGGCCGCAAGGCGGCCTTTAGCGCCGTGGGCCGGCTTTCCCCGGACTACCTGGTCCAGGACGGGGTGGTGCCGCGAAGCCGCCTGGGGGAGGCCTTAAAGGAGATCCAAAGGCTTTCCCAGGCCTTTGGCCTCAGGGTGGCCAACGTCTTCCACGCCGGGGACGGGAACCTCCACCCCCTGGTCCTCTACGACGGCAAGAAGCCCGGGGAGCTGGAAAGGGCAGAGGCCCTGGCCGGGGAGATCCTGCGGCTTTGCGTGCGCCTCGGGGGCTCCCTCACGGGGGAGCACGGCATCGGGGTGGAGAAGAAGGCCTACATGCCGGAGATGTTCGCCCCGGAAGACCTCTTAACCATGGAACGGGTGAAGCGGGCCCTGGACCCCAAGGGCCTCGCCAACCGGGGCAAGGTCCTCCCGGAGGTGGTCCATGGAGGTTAGGGCGAGCACCCTGAGGGAGGTGGTGGAGGCGGTGCGGACCTACCCCCGGCTCCGCCCCAAGGGCGGGGGGACCAAGCCCGCCCTTTCCGCCCCCCGGGCGGGGGAGGTGAGCCTGAGCCTCGGAGGGCTTTCCGGCATCCTGGAGTACGCCCCCGAGGAGTTCGTCTTCACCGCCTGGGCCGGGACCCCCATCGCCGAGGTAGAGGAGGCCCTCAAGGCCCACGGGCAGTACCTCCCCTTCCACCCGCCCCTGAGGGCCCAGGGGGCCACCCTGGGGGGCACCGTGGCCGCCGGGCTTTCCGGGCCCCTGCGCCACCGCTATGGGGGCCTTAGGGACTTCCTCCTGGGGGTGCGCTTCGTGGACGGGGAGGGAAGGGTGGTGCGGGGCGGGGGCAAGGTGGTGAAAAACGCCGCCGGCTTCCCCTTCCACCGCCTCCTGGTGGGCTCCCTGGGGGCCTTTGGCATTTTGGTGGAGCTTTCCTTCAAGGTCTTCCCCTTCCCCCGGGCCACCCGGACCCTCCGGGCCACCCTGCCGAGCCGGGAAAGCGCCCTGGCCCTTCTGGAAAGGCTTCGGCTTTTGCCCCTGGAGCTTTTGGCCTTGGACCTCGTCCCCCCCGCCACCCTCGAGGCCCGCCTGGGGGGGTTTCCCCAAAGCGTGGCGGCCCGCCTGGAAGGCCTCAAGGCCCTCCTGGCCCAGGAGGGGGCCCAAACGGAGGTCCTGGAGGAGGACGAGGCCTACTGGGAGGGGGTGCGGGACCTCCGCTTCCTGGAGGGAAGCCCCATCTGGGTGAAGGTACCGGCCAAGCCCCAGAAGGTGGCGCAACTGGAGGCCCTTCCCCTGGGGCCCAGGCGCTACCTGGACGGCGGGGAGGTCCTCTACGCCGGGCTGGACGGGGAAGGCCTCGAGGCCTTGAGGCGTGCGGGGCTTCCCCACCTGGTCCTCAAGGGGGCGGAAGACCCCCTCTACCCCCCGCCCCCCGAGGCCTTCTTCGCCAAGCTCAAGGAAGCCCTGGACCCCAAAGGCCGCTTTCCCTTAGGGTGAGAGCATGCAGCACCGCATTCCCGTGGAAGCCTTGGGCCAGGAAGGGGAGGTGATGGCCCACGCCATCGAGGCCTGCGTCCACTGCGGCTTCTGTCTCCCCACCTGCCCCACCTACGTGGTCCTCCAGGAGGAGATGGACTCCCCCAGGGGGCGCATCTTCCTCATGAAGGAGGTCCTGGAAGGGGCCCTGCCCCTGGAGGAGGCCCTCCCCTACCTGGACCGTTGCCTGGCCTGCCAGGCCTGCGTCACCGCCTGCCCGAGCGGGGTGCCCTACGGCGAGCTCATCGCTACCTTCCGCCTCCACACCGAGGCCAAGCGCCACCGCTACCCCCTGGAAAGGGCCTACCGCCTGGCCCTCCTCCGCACCCTCCCCCACCCGGGGCGCTTCCGGCCTTTGGCGGAGATGGGCGTCCGCCTCAAGCCCCTCCTCCAGCCCCTTCCCCTCCCCAAGCCCCTCAAGGCGCCCCTGGCCCTCCTCCCAGACCGCCTGCCCCCGGAGGCCCCCTACCAGGAGGTCTACCCCGCCAAGGGGGAAAGGAAGGCCCGGGTAGGGCTCCTTTTGGGGTGTGCGCAACGGGTTCTCCGCCCCTCCATCAACCAGGCCACCCTGCGGGTCCTCCAGGAAAACGGGGTGGAGGTGATCATCCCCCAGGCGCAGGTCTGCTGCGGGGCCCTAAACCTCCACGCCGGGGACAAGGAGGGGGCAAAGGCCTTGGCCCGAAAGAACTTAAAGGCCTTCCAGGACGTGGATTACGTGGTGAGCAACGCCGCGGGCTGCGGCTCGGGGATGAAGGAGTACCCCCTCCTCTTCCTGGGGGAGCCCGAGGAGGAGGCGGCCCGGGCCTTGGCGGCCAAGGTGAAGGACCTCACCCTCCTCCTGGACGAGCTGGGCTTCACCCCGCCCCCACCCCCCAAAACCCCCCTCCGGGTGGCCTACCACGACGCCTGCCACCTGGCCCACGCCCAAGGGGTGCGGGAGGCGCCCAGGAGGCTTCTGAAGGCGGCGGGGCTGGAGGTGCTGGAGCCTAAGGAGTGGGAGCTCTGTTGCGGGTCGGCCGGCACCTACAACCTCTTCCAGCCGGAGATCGCCGAGGCCCTGGGCCGGCGCAAGGCGGAAAACCTCAAGGCCACGGAGCCCCACCTGGTGGTCACGGGCAACATCGGCTGCCTCACCCAGATCAGCGCCTACCTCCAGGGCCTCCCCGTGCTCCACACGGCGGAGCTTCTGGCCCTCCTCTACGAGGGGAAAGACCCCCTGGCCGGGAACGAGGGGCCGGGCCTTTGACCTGGCATGGAAACCCTCTTGAAAGAAGCCTTCCACCAGGCCCTAAAGGCCACGGACCCTTACCGCCTCACCCTAAAGGCCCTCCCCCCTTTCCGGCCCGACCTGATCCTGGCGGTGGGGAAGGGGGCAGCCCCTATGCTCCGGGCGGCCCTGGACCGCTACGGGGAGGTCCCCTACCACCTAACCCTGCCCCGGGGCCAGGACGCCCTGGGCCTCCGGGCGGTCTTCGCCCGCCACCCCGTGCCCGATGGGGAAAGCCTTCGGGCGGCGGAGGAGGTCCTAAGCCTCCTTAAGGCCCTACCCCCCAGGGCCAGGGTCCTCGCCCTCCTCTCGGGGGGCGGGAGCGCCCTCTGGTGCGCCCCCTTGGGGATAAGCCTTCCGGAGAAGCAGGCCCTCACCCAGGCCCTTCTCCAAAGCGGGGCCAGCATCCGGGAGATCAACGCCGTGCGCAAGCACCTCTCCCGCATCAAGGGGGGTAGGGCCCTCCTCGCCACCCAGGCCCGCGTCCACGCCCTCCTCCTCTCCGATGTGCCGGGGGACGACCCCAGCGTCATCGCCTCCGGGCCCTTCCACCCCGACCCCACCCCCTACGCAGAGGCCCTGGCCGTCCTGGACCGCCACGGCCTCCCCTTCCCCGAGGCCCGCAAGGTGCTCCTGCGGGGGGCTTTGGGGGAGCTCCCGGAAACCCTCAAGCCGGGCCACCCCGCCTTTAAGCGCCTCACCTGGCGCCTGGTGGGGACGAACCTCCACCTCCTGCGGGCGGCCCAGGCCTTCTTGCGGCGGGAAGGGCACCGGGCCGTGACCCTTTCCGACCGCTTCGGGGGAGAGGCCCGCGCCCTGGCCCGCTTCCATGCCGAGCTTGCCGCCACCATCCGCGCCCACGGGGTGCCCTTTAGAAAGCCCCTCTTCCTCCTCTCCGGGGGCGAGGCCCAGGTGCGGGTCAGGGGCCGGGGCCAAGGGGGGCGGAACCTGGAGTTCCTCCTGGCCCTTTACGCCCACCTGGAAAGGCCCCTCTACGCCCTAGCCGCAGACTCCGACGGCCTGGACGGGAATAGCGGCGCCGCCGGGGCCTTTCTCACCCCTGAGGTCTGGGCAAAGGGCTTAGACCCAAGGCCCTTCCTGGAGGAAAACGATAGCTTGGGGTTTTTCCAACAGGTTGGCACCCTCCTCCATACCGGCCCCACGGGCACCAACCTGAACGACTTCCGCCTCCTTCTGGTAGACTGAAAAGGTTGACGAGCCTCTACGTCCACGTCCCTTTCTGCCCCACCCTCTGCCCCTACTGCGACTTCCACGTGGTGCGCCGGGGGCCAGGCTGGGTGGAGGCCTACCTGAAGCGCCTCGAGGCGGAGGCCGCCCGCCTCTACGCCCGCTATCCCCACCCCCTTAAGACCCTCTACCTGGGCGGGGGCACCCCGAGCTACCTCAGGGACCGGGAGCTCGTGGCCCTCTTCCAGGCCCTCCCCTGGCCTTTGGCGGAAGGGGCGGAGGTGACCCTCGAGGCCAACCCCGGCACCCTGAGCCCCGCCCGCCTCCGGCTTCTCAAGGAGCTTGGGGTGAACCGCCTCTCCTTAGGGGTGCAAAGCTTCCAGGAGGCGGTCCTCCGCTTCCTCGGCCGAGCCCACGGGCGCAAGGGAGCCCTTAGGGCGGTGGCGATGGCCCTGGAGGCGGGTTTCCGCATCTCCTTGGACCTCATCCTGGGCCTGCCCATGCAGGAGGTGGAAGAGGACCTAAAGGAGGCGGCCTCCTTGGGCGTGGGCCACGTGTCCACCTACACCTTACAGGTGGAACCGGGAACCCCCTTCGCCCTCCTCGGCCTGAAGGAGGACCCCGAGCGGGAGGCTTGGGCCATGGAGCGGGCCGAGGCCATCTTGGGGGAAGCAGGGATAGAACGCTACGAGGTCTCCAACTTCGCCCGCCCTGGGGAGGAGGCGCAGCACAACCTGGTCTACTGGCGGGCTGGCTTCTGGCTCGCCCTGGGGCCCTCCGCCACGGGGCAGTACCCGGGGGAGGGCCCAGCCTACGCCCTGCGGCGCACCAACCCCCCCCTCCCCCGCTGGCTCGCCGGGGAGGCCCCTAGGGAGGAGGCCATCTCCCCCCTGGAGCACGCCAAGGAAAGCCTCATGCTGGGCCTAAGGCTTAGGGAAGGGGTGGATGTGGCCGAGGTGGAGGCGAGGGTAGGCCTTTCCCTTTTCCCTCGCCTAACAGGGAAAGCCCAGGAACTGGCGGAAGCGGGGCTCCTTCTGTTGGAAGGAAAGCGCCTCCGCCCCACCCCAAAAGCCTTTTCCCTCCTTCACCCGGTGGTCCTTGCCCTCTGGGAAGCCCTTGAAGGCCAGGAGGAAACGGGCTAGACTTTGACCAAGTCTAAGGAGGTGGCCCATGGACCCCAAAGCCCTGGCGGAACAGGTGGCCCAAGCCCAGCCCTTCACCCAGCACCTGGGGGCGGAGGTGGTGCGGGTGGAGGGAGGGATGGTGGAGTTCGCCCTACAGGTTAGGCCCGAGTTCTACCAGCACCTGGGGGTGGTCCACGGCGGGGTCATCAGCGCCCTCTTGGACAACGCCCTTACCTTCGCCGGGGGGCTTGCCTTGGGCCCTCAGGTCCTCACCGTGGAGTTCAAGGTGAACTTCCTCCGCCCCGCCAAGGGAACGCGGCTTCGGGCCGTGGGGCGGGTGGTGCACGCCGGCAAGCGCCTCGCCGTGGTGCAAGGGGAGGCCTACAGCGAAGAGCCCGAGCCGCGGCTCATCGCCCTGGCCCAAGGGACCATCAGCCAGGTCTAGGCCAGGGCCAAGGCCTCCCGCGCCCGGTCCGCCAGGGCGAAGAAGCGCTCCTTGGTGAGGGGGATCTTCCCCGTCACCAGGCCCTTGCCGGGCTCGTAGTGGGCGTGGAGGTGGATGTGGGCCCGGGGCAGGCGAAGGCCGATGCGCTTGAGCTTGGCGTGGCGGGGCGAAACATCGGCCAGGAGGAAAGGCTCCCCCAAGGCGTCGGATAGGGAGGCGGTCATGATAGTGGTGGGCAGGTCATAGGGCCTTTCCATGCGGTAGATGAAGTCGGGGAAGTCCGCCTCCTTCTCGAAGCGCACCCCCTTTTCCTCAGCGTACGCCCGCATCCAGGAAAGGAGCTCCACCCAGGCCTGGTATAGCTCGCGCTCGTGGGCCGCGCTCATGGCCCGAGTATACCCCGAAGCCCCCCGCAAGCGCATAAGGAAAAACCCCCGGGGCGATCCGGGGGTTTGGCCTGGTGGGCGCGAGTGGACTTGAACCACCGACCCCTACCGTGTCAAGTTAATCCTCCACCCCCACTTCAACCCCACTCAAAACACGCCAAATGGCATAGGAACGATAAAATCTCGCGCCAACGCTCACCGGAACGGAACCAACAAACCCCCTGTTCCTCCCTCCATTGAGGGTAGATTGAGGGTAAGACAAGAGCGCCGTTCCAGACGGCGCTCTCGCTGTGTTTTCTCTTGTCGTTTGGCAAGGGGAGGTAGGTTTTAGGTATGGGTTGTGAGGGGTTTTTGGGGAGGCTGTGGGAGGTTTTGGAGGAGCAAGGGGAGGAAGGCAAGAGGTTGCGCATTGTGCTCGCGCTTGGTTCGGGCGATTTCCGGGACATTGGGGAGTTTCGGGGGGCGGTGCGGATAGTGTTCCAACACAACTTCCCTCCCGAGTTCCTAGAGCGCGTGGTGGAAGTCCTATGGGATTGTCCCGAGGTTCTGGAAGTCCTCACCCAGGTAGGGACTACACCCTCCCAAATCCTCGCCAAGCTCGCCCAACACCCAGACCCCCAACTGCGGGCTAAGGTCTGCGCCCACCCCAACGCCAGCCCCGAAACCCTCCGCCAACTCTACCAACAACCAGACCTCCCCGCCTGGTGCCTGCAAGCCCTCGCCAATAACCCCAACACCCCAAGGGATACCCTCCAAAAAATCGCCCACGATTGGAAAATCCCCGAAGCCCTAACCCGCCTCCAAAACCCCTAAAACCCCTCCCTTCTCTTGCCAAGTGGTAAAATCCGGGCATGGCGACCGGAGTTCGTAGTAAAGTAGGCGAGGTTTTGCGTCAGCGGCGGAAGGAGCTGGGGTTGACGTTAAAGCAGGTAGCTCAGGCGTTAGGGACCTCAGACGGGTATGTGTGGAAGCTGGAGCAGGGGCTTATCAATCTGGGAAATGTGCCCTATCACCGTTTGGTGGCCTTGATGAAGGTGTTTCGCTGGAGCCCCGAGGAGTTTGCCCAAGCCACCGGGGTCAAGGTGCCGGGGCTCACGGCGGAAGGTGTTCCCGGAGCGCCCCCGGTGCCTCTCCTCAAGGTCCCGTTGGTGGGGACAGGGGCGGGCGCTGAAGCCCCGGCGTCAGCCGAAGAGCCTGTAGAGTACCTGATCCTTGGCCTGCCGGGAGTGGAGGTGGACCCGAAGGATCTCAGGGCTTTGGCCTACAAGGATGGGTTTGTGGTGTACCGGGAGGGCGAGGAGCCCGAACACGGCAGGCTGGCGGTGGCGGTATCCAAGGAAGGCCAGAAAGCCCCCTATCCTGTGCGGTTTCTCGGGCTCAACAGCCGCAAGAGCTTTGTGGTGGAAACCTTGGGGTGTCCCCCGGAAACCCGGGTCTTGGAAAAGACCGAGTGGGATCTCCACCGGGTAGTGGGGCAGGTCAGGTTGGAGGACTAGAGGTAAACTGAATATAACCCGGACGGGTTGTCAGAAGTGATAGGGGGGCACATGGAAAAGGGCCAGGAAGCAAACGTGGGTGCTTCTGAGCAACTGGAAGTTCAGTTTGTGGCGCATCCTGGAGCGACAATACCCATTGTGGTTTCGCGCCTGGTTCTCAGGGGGCGCACTCCAGGCTTGGTTATATTGCAAATCTACTCCGGGGCTCCCGATTATGTTAGCGACCCCGAAAGCCAAACCGGCGAAAAACAGGTGGTTCGGTTGAACCTGGTAGGCACCTACGCTCTAACCCAGGATTTGGCGGAATGGCTTTACACTAACTTAGCCAAGCATTTGGGCAAGAGCTCCGATGAATAAGGGAGCGTATGAGTGGAAAAGCCACAAACGGACATACACCAAAGGTGGAGCAGTTGCTTTTTTCCTCGTTTCGCTTTTCACCCGACATAGGAGGTATTGTTTCACCGCTCCCTAGTCATCTTGTCCCCAAGATTATGGGTCAAGAAGAGTTCACGAAGCAATGGGAGCAGGAAACTGCAACTGCTTCTCCCAAGGTCATCTTTGCAACAGCTCGTGCAAGTGCTACGGCGTCGGCATCAGGGCAGGCCAGGGTTGTGGGAGGAGAAGGGCCTATGGAAGAGCGCAAGGATGCGCCCACGGATGCGGGCCAGGTGGCCCTACAGGTGGCGCTTGACATCTCCCGTCGCATGGATGCGATGGCGGAAAGCCTTCGCCAGGACTTCAGAGCGATTGTCCAGGAACTCCGGGAAGACAACAAGGCTTTGCGCGAAGAAGTCAAGCGGGAAGTGAGCGAGCTAAGGCAAGAGATCAGGGAAGTCCGGTCCGATGTGAACAATCGCATCCAGCAAAGCCAAAACATTATTCTTATCGTCATCGGGGTAGCCACAATCGTTATCGGGGGAGCCACAATCCTGCTCACCGTCTTCTCCTTAATGCAACGCTAACCTGATAAGCCCAAGACACCCAACGCTTACCACACAGCTTCAGGCACCATCCTGATAAGCCGCTAAACCTTACCCAGAGCTCTCCCGAACCCCGCAGGGTCTGCCCAGAAGGGCATTGGCTTTCGCGGGGTTGCCGGGGCTTTGAGGGGGACATACCGCTTGCCCCAGCCAAGGAAGGCGGGGTAGACTTCCCCGCAAGTATGCCACGGAGGAACGCGCCCGAGGACCCCCTTAGCCGCTGGCTTAGCACCGAGTTTACCGGGCCCGAGCGGTCCTATAACCCCCTAGTTCGCGACTTCCTAGCCCATCTCCTTGGCTATCCCGAAGACCGGGTGATTACCGAAGACCCTCAAGGAAGGGGGCTCGCCGATGTGGTCCTCTACACCCCTGAAGGGGATCCCTGGGTGGTGGGGGAGTTCAAGAAGGACGACGGCTACCTCCAGGACTCCTCAAGAACCCAGGCCCTGTGGCAGGAAAAGCGCAAGTATATCACCGGCTTCACTCGCTACGTGCTCTTCCTCACGCCCAAACACCTGCAACTTCGGGACCCCACGGGTAAAGTCCTTCTCCGGCTTGACCTTACCCGAGAAACCACGGAAAGCCTGCGTGAAAGGCTAGCGCTGATCTCCTACGGGCGGGCTAACCATGAACACCTTTGGACAACCTACACCCGGGGAGAGCTACCCTACGCCTATTTGGAGCTAGACGAGGCCAACACCCGAAAGCTCAAGGAAGACCTTCTCGCTTCCTTTAACGAACTAACCAAGGCCACCGAAAGGGCCCTAGAGCGCCTGCAAAGGGAGTATGAAGACCACCAGAAGCGCATAGAGGCCCTAAAGAAAAACCTTGGCAGTATCGGCAAGGAGGAAACCCTCCGCCGGGCTTTGATGCGCTTGGAAAAGGAGTTTCCCGAGCGACTCAAGGCCCTCTTCCAGGTGTACCTTCCCCGCTTTGCCGACCAGTACGCCCGGGAAGTGGAAGGCAACGAGGCCCCGACCAACCCCGTCATCCGGGAAGCCTTCGCCGCCGACTCCGCCGCCGCCCTCATGGCCCGGGTGCTGTTCCTGCGCTTCCTGGAGGATCTCAACCTCACCAAACGCCGCCTCACCAACGGAGGACCCGAGCGCTGGCAAGAGTTCGTGGAGTTCCTTTCGCAAAGGGCCACGGCCCTCCTCAAGGTGGCCTCTCTGGACCTTTCCCACGCCTACAGGGAACCCTTTGAGGACGAGATGTTCGCCTGGGTCCTGGAAACCAACGGAGAGCTGGACCGGGCCCTGCAACGCCTCCTTTTGCGGGTGAACGCCTACAACTTCTCCACCCTCTCGGAGGAAATCCTTGGGGACATCTACCAGAGCTTCCTGCCTCCCCCCAAA
Source organism: Thermus sp. LT1-2-5 (assembly GCF_040363165.1). NCBI lineage: Bacteria > Thermotogati > Deinococcota > Deinococci > Thermales > Thermaceae > Thermus > Thermus javaensis. The sequence goes on from NZ_BSRG01000003.1 coordinate 28,013, forward strand.
CGGAAGCGCCTGGGAGAGTTCTACACCCCCAAGGAGGTGGTGGACTACATCCTCCGGGAAACCGCCTTGGCCCACCCGGGGGGAAACCCAAGGGTTCTGGACCCCGCTTGCGGCTCCGGTTCCTTCCTCGTGCGCTACCTGCACCATCGGCTTAAGGACGCTCAAGAAAGAGGTGTGGACCTTGAGCCCAAGGAGCTTTCCGATACCATATGGGGCTTTGACCTCAACCCCTTCGCCGCCTACATCACCCTCTTCCAGCTCCTCTGGGGGTTCTTGCGCCTGAAACGGGAGCGGCCCCAGATCCATGTCTACAACCTCAACAGCCTGCTGGACGACAACGAAGTGGCACAAATCATCGGCCAGGAACACCTCTCCCCCGGGGAAAGGGAACGGGACACCGGGGAGTGGGACTATGTGGTGGGCAACCCGCCCTATATCCGGGCCGAAAGGGCCAAGTACGGGGAGGCCATCCGGGACCTTTATAAGGAGGTCTGGGGACAGAACGGAGACACGGGCCTCCTCTTCCTCTGGCGGGCCCTAAAGGGCTCGGGGACCACCGATAAACCCTGGGTAAAGCCCGGAGGCAAGCTGGGCATGGTGGTTTCCGGGGGCTACGCCTCTAGCGAAGCCGCGGCCCCAGTTTGGTCCCTCCTTTGGCCCGGAAAGGGGTACACCCTGCGGAAACTGGTATGGCTGGAGTTTGTGGGAAAAGTGTGGGATGCGAACGTTATCCCGATGATCCTCATCGTGGAAAGAAGGCCCAACAGAGAAAACGATACCGTTGAAATCTGGGTACCCTCGTCATGGCCCAAAACCAGCCCCGATCCGGGAGAGGTAGCCCATATCCCCTATCGGGACTTCTTTGACCCCAAAGTGAACCCCGTGGCGCGTCCCCAAACCGGCATTAACGGGTACGGGGAATACCTCCTTCCCCTACTCAAGGAAGGAGATCCAGAACTTCTAAGGAAGCTTTTCCCTGGCGGCGAAAAATGCACCACACTCACCACGGCTATGGAAACCCAATGGACCCGCCACCGGAAACCCCAGCCCTTCTGGTGGACTTACGGCATCCAACGGGGAGGGGTGGAAACCACAGAAGCACCTACGGGGAAGGAACCTGTGGCCGTAATCGCCGGCAGAGGCCTGGCGGTAGCCTGGGCGGGAGAACCTCTGGGCTACGTGGATTTGGACCAGGTCAGGAGGCGACCCTACGGCAAGTTGAGTCTTTGGGGAAACACGGAATGGCCTCGCAACTACCTTGCGGTAGCGAACATAAGCTTAGTCCCCATAGCAGCTCTTATCCGCTCAGGTGAAGAAAGCCCTGTAGCAACCTTGGATAGCACCATAATAGGCATCCCGAAAAAGAACCTCGCCGAAGCCGTAGCGGCGTACCTCAACTCCTCCCTTGCTCGGTGGTATTACCTCGTACGCCTAAGGAGTGGGGTATTGGAAGGATCCAGCAGAGCCCACATCTACCCCCGCACCCTCGAGGCCCTCCCCTGGCCCAAGGATCCTGACCTGGAGGTCTTACGCCGCCTGAAAGACCTTTACCAAAAGTTAGAGGAGCTAGCCCTAGCTTCCAGGAGCAACCCGAAAACATGGTTGCAGGGCGCCATTGAGGAGCGTATTCAGAAGGGAAGGGCCTTCTCCCTTAGCGCCCCTAAATTTGGCCTAAACTTCCACGACTGGCAAGAAGCATGTAAGGCAGGGGACATCACCTTGGAAGGCACCTGGCTCAAAGGCGGGCTTTTCAGCCAACTGGACCTCAAGGACCCCGATCTAGCCCGCTTCGTCCACCTTGTTCTGAGCATGGTGGACGAGGAAGCGCAGGTAAAGAAACGCGACCTGCAGAAGCTCCAAGTGCCCGAGGACTACCGCGAGCTCCTCTTGGAGTACGAGCGCCGGGAGCACGCCTTCTCCTCGGTTCCCCAAGCTTTTCTGCGCATTCTTGAGGAGATTGACGAGGCGGTCTTTGACCTCTTCGGCCTGACGAAGGAGGAACGGGAGCACATCCGAAAGCGCCTTCGCCAGTTCCCCTTGAACCGGCTAAAACCCCGGTACCCCTGGGAAGTGGTCAGGCTCCGGCCCCTCAAGGCATACACAGAGGACAGGTACCGCTAGCCATGCAGCCCGGCATCCAGACCTTCTGGGATGCGGTGATCGCCCTGGACGAAGACCTTTGGCAGCTTAGGCGGTACATCACCTTTGCCCCGGACAACCTCGGGGTCTACTCCCTGGAACTCCAACGCCTCATCCAGATGGCCGCCGTGGAAACCGAAGCCACCCTCCTTTGGGTCTGCACGAACTTGGTGGACCCCACACAATGCCACAAGGGGAACCGGGCCAAACCCTTCGGGGAACTCCTCACCCTTCTCGCGCACAAGGTGGAAAGCGAACTAGGGGTAAACCTGCACAACACCCAAGTCCGCCTCCGCCGCTTTCCCGATCCCCTAATGCCCTTCCAGAAAGGCGTGGACCAAAAGACTTTCGCTTGGTGGGACGCCTTCACCTCTCTGAAGCACCAGAAACCCCAAAACGAGGCGAAGGCCAACCTAAAACACGCCCTGGAAGCCTTTTCCGCCCTCGCCTCGATGGTGTCCCTAACAGCCCTTTTGGAAGAGAAGATCCATAGGGGAGAAATTTTCTGCAACCTTGAGCCTCTCCCCAAGGTCCTCGCCTCCCTGGAAATCCCCGGGCACTCAGCCTGCGTAAAAGGAAGCGGAGGGGAAATTTGGGATGGTCTTCCCTCCTGGCATCTAGAGCTCCGTCGGCACACCCCTGTTTCACCCTTCTAGGTGCCCTTCCAGGGGGAGGTATTCCAGTTGCACGCTAGCGCCCTTAGCGTAGACACCTTCCTCTGTGGGGACCAGGACAAGAACGGTGTAGCCCTCCCTGGCGGAAGTTTCCACCAGATCGGGGAGGACCTTTCGCACCCATCCCCGGATGGGCTCCTCCAGGTTGGAGAGCATGTCGTAGAGGGCAAGCTCCAGGTCCTTTGGGGTTTCCCCCCAAAGGACCAAACCAGGCCCCTTGGCTCCCGTTTCCATCCGAAGCTCCGCCAGCATCTGGTCCGTTAAAGCGTCTAAGGTCATCATGTCCTACCCCCTATCGTAAAACCGAAACCCCCGTCCGAGGTCGGACGGGGGAAACCCACCGGGCCGCCGCTAGTCGGCGAACCCGGCAAGTTCGTGCCTAAGGTAAGCCACCACCTCCTCCGCTATCTCAGGCCCCACTCCGGCGATCACCTGGGCACCCTCGATGGATGCCCCCTCCATCAGGGCCTCCACGAAGGCGACCCCAGGGTCGCCAAAGATAGCCCGGACATCCCCAACCACCTCCCTCACCTTGGCCCGCAAGAGGATGGCGTTGTAGTCCATCTCCTCCGCGGGCTCCACCCCCACCTCCCGCATAAGGTCGGTGGAGAGGGTGGTATTCTTCAAGGCATCAACCAGCTCCTTCGGGAGTACCTTCGCCGCCTCCTCCGGGGTCTTTTCCTTTAGCAACCCGAAGTAGCGGCGCACCGCCTTCGCCTCCCGGTGGGACAGCTTGTAAACCCCCACCTCCTGGGCCCGAAGCTCCGCCAAGCGCTTGCGAAGCTCGGGCACGAGGAAGACCAAGGGGTTCAGCTTGTCCGCCCGGAGGCGACGGGCGATCCGCACTCCCTCGGTAAGGCCCCAGGAGTAGGCGTGCTCGGGGTCTTTGAACCCCAGCAACGCCACCTCCCAGGCTATGAGGGGTTGAAGGAGGCGGATGACCTTGAACTCCCAACCCCAGCCTTTCCTCTTTTCCTGCCACACCTCCTTTACCTCGGCAAAGGTGAAGGGCTTAGCGTAGCGCAAAACATCCGCCAAAACCCTCCACCAACCCCCCTCCCTCTTGAACCGGGGCCTCCGGGAAAGCCCGAGAACCCGGTAGAGGCCGGAAGAGGTATACACATCCACCTCCAGAGCATACTGGTCAAGGATAGACAACGCCTCTCCCTGGAGGTCCCGGAAATACTCAAGCTCCACCTCCTCCGCGTCCGGGTCCACGGAGGAGATGAGGGCCTTCACCACCCAGGGGTCTACCCGGGTTTGGTGAGACCACTCCCTCTCCTCTGCTTCCTCCTCTTCCCCTTTCTCCTCCTCCCAATAGCGCCTCAACTCCCGGATTGCCGCCGCAATCCGGGGCTCGGGGGCCTCCAGGTCCTCCCAGCGGTCCCCAGGAAGGAGCCTGACACGCTCCCCCCAAGGGAGCTTCACGGTGTTCTCCCGAGCTTCCTTGGCAAAGATCTTGGCGACCTTAGAAAGCACCATCTTCTTCGCCTTGGAAGCCCAGGGCCCCACCAAGTAAACCCTCTCCCCCTTCGCCACCCTGTAGGCCGCCGCCCACAGGGCTTTCTGGGAGAGGCCCTCCTGGGGGACCCAGAACACCCCCTCCCTCTTCACTCCCTTGGGTGGGGTGGAAACCACCACCACCCGCGCCGCGACTTCAGAGGAAACCAAAAGCCTGGCCTCTCTCCTCTCCTTCTTCCACCCGTACTTGGCCGCCAGACGCCGGGTGGCCTCCTGAAGGGCCATCAGGACCACCCGGGCCTCGGGGGAGCTGTCCCCCTTGATTGCCCACCCGCCCCCAACCCAGGCGCGGTGGGCGTCGGCCAGGAACTCCTCCTTCTTCGTGGGGTTGGCACGAAGAAGGACCCCCAGAGTTTCCAGAGCTTCCTCGGGCGTCTGGGGGGCACGCCCAAGGGCCTCCACCACCTCCCTTATCCATTTCGCTTCCATAGCGCCATTATTATACCACCCTAGTAGAGTAGACAGGGGGTAAAATTTTGGTGTATAGTGAAAACGCCACCTCTACCACCTTTCGCTTCCATAGCGCCTTTCCGGGGCTCTTCGGGGCCCCGAAAGGTTTTATGGGTGTTTTACTGGAGTAGAGTTTCCGAGGCCCTAGTTATAGGAGGAAGGGGGTCCAGTATCATAACCCCGTGCCGTACTTGCTCATCGGGTTTCTCACGGTACTCACCCTAGCGCTCGCCTCGGCGAACCCGGAAGAGTGGCGGGGCATGTGGCCGTGGGTTTTGGGGTACTACGGGGCCACGCTAGCGGGGGATCTGTGGACCACCCTTCGGGGGTTGGAAAGGGGGTACCGGGAAGGAAACCTCCTTTACGCCAAGGCCCTGCTCTTGGGCCCATGGGGAATGCCCCTGGTGGACCTGGGGCTCATCAGCCTAAAGGTGGTGTTTCTGACCCGGCTTCTGGGGGACCCGCTTCTGGCCTACCCGGTAGCCCTCGCCATCGCCGGGCACGGGCATCTGGTGGGGTTCCTGTGGAATATGGGACAGCTCATCGGAGCTCCAGGGCAATCTCCTCCCCCTGGGGATAAACCCTGATCTCCCGGAAACCTCCCCGGGTCTTGAGGTAAGCGTCCGCCAGGGGATCGCCCAAGAAGGACTCGATCACCCGCTGTAGATCCCGGGCCCCAAAGCGCACGTCGCAAGCCTTGAGGAGAAGGTCGTAGACCCCAGGGTCCACCTTCACCTCAAGGGAAAGCCCCGCCTCCTCCATCCAGCGCCTCAGGTACCCCTTGAGGTGCAGCTCCGCCACCTTCTTGAGCGCCTCCTCGGTGAAAGGACGGAAAGTCACCACCACATCCAGGCGGTTCACAAACTCCGGCCTGAGCCCCATGTGGACCAACCGCCCCCGGAGGAGGTGGTCGGGCAAATCCCGTCCCTCAAAGGCTTCCCGGGCCATGAGGTTGGTGGTGAAAAGCAGGATCGCCTCGGGAGCGTGGGCCACAAGCCCCTTGGAAAGCTCCTGGAACCGCCCCTCGTCCAAAAGCTGGAGGAGAGGGTCCAAAACCGAGGGGTGGGCCTTTTCCATTTCGTCAAAGAGGACCACGGCGTTGGGGTAGCGGGCCAGGTCCTCGTAAAGCCGCCCGGGCTTCTCAGACCCTATGAAGCCGGGCGGGGAGCCCACCAATCCGGCCACCGTGTGGCTGTCCCCGTAAGCGTTCATGTCGTACCGCACCAAGGGACGCCCGAGCTCCTCCGCCAAAGCCTTGGCTAGCTCCGTCTTCCCCGTCCCCGTGGGCCCGGCGAGCATGGCGGAAAAGGGCTTTTCCTTCCGGGAAAGCCCCGCCGCCTTACGCTTGAGCCCCCGCACCACCGCCTCCACCGCCGCTTCCTGCCCGATGACCCTCTCCCGCAAGCGGGAAAGGAGGCGGTCAAAATCCACCCGGTCCAGGGAAACCCCCCGCACCACGGGCAAGGACACCTTGAGGGGGGCCGCCCGCCTCACCACGTGCCTGGGGGTCCGCCACATGTAGTAACCCAGACCGCCAAAGCCCACGGCTAGGGACAAAGCCATCATCGCATCACCCCCCCCTCCCTCCAAAGCGTAGAGGACCAAAAGGACCGCCGAACCAAGGAAGAAAACCGCCAGGAAAGGCTGGAGCGCGCCAAGCCGCCCGGTGAAGAAGTGCACCCCCCCGAGGATCATGGCCGCCCCGTAAAAGACCATGAACCACTCCCGCTCCACCACCCCGGTATAAACGAGAACCCCTCCACCGCCGAAGAGAAGGAGGCCCAAGGAAAACATCCCCAAAAGCCTCAACCTCAACTACCTCACCTCCCACACTCAACCGTGGACAGAGGAAGCTCACGCCCTGCCCTTGGGAAGCGCCCCGGAAACCATGTGCAACCCGTAGCGGAAGGCCACAGGACGGGTCTCCAAAAGCGCTTGGGCCACCTTCAAAGCGGTTTCCAACCCCTTCCGCTCATGGGTAGCCAAAACCGCCGTGATCTCCCCCAAATGCCCCGTGTGCGCCAGGGCCACCAAACTCGCCCCCGGCTCCGCCTTGGGGTCCAGCCCCTCCTGGGCCAGAAGCCGCCAAATGGGCCTCCACCCCCCCAATGGAGGCCCCATCACCGGGCGCTTCTCCAAAGTGGGGTGGTGCGTGTACCCAAACGCCAACCAAGCCGCCTCCTCCACATCCCCCCGCTCCAACACCTCCAAAACCTCCAAAAGTTGACGAGTGTAAAGCGCTTGCGAGGCGAGGATGAAGGCGAGGGCTTCCCGGTCCCTTCCCTTGAGGAGGAGTCCCGCTCCGGCGTAGGCGAGGTTTTGCCTGAGCCTCTTCTCTTCTTCCCGGTCCACGGAGATCGGTTCTACTACCATGAGATTGACCTCCTGAGAAGAGTATAATGGGAATGGACCGACTGGTCCAGGGGCAATCTAGGTCTCCAAATCTCAAATCTCAGTAAGGGAGGTGAATCTGATGGAGAAGATCTCCTGGGGAAGGGTTATCTTTGCGGCTACGCTTGGGTTGACCCTCGTGATCTCCTTCACTCTCACCAGGTTTTAGGCCCCTGCCCCCGCTGGTTCTCCGGCGGGGGTTTCTGTTTTGGGCAGGTGAGTTCGGGGAGTCTATCGGGGGTGATTTCGCCCACCAGGCGTTTGGTGGTGTCTTGGCAGAAGACGAGGGTGGTGGGGACAGCTCGGATTTTGAAGTAGGTGGTGGGTCCCCCGTAGCCGCCGAAGAGGAGGCGATCGGGGGGGATGGAGTGTTTTCGGGCAAAGGCGAGGATGTTTTCCCTGGTGTCTTGGATCCCCAGGAAGAGAATGCCTTCGTGTGCTACCTCAAACCCCCAGGTCAAGTAGCCTTTTTTGTGGGTTTCTCCTCCGCGGCCCAGAGGGGGCCCATGTCCATGTAGCGCCTGAACGCCCAGTCCTCACTGGCCCTGAGCATCACCACCGTGGCCAGGTTGGCCAGGCTCTTTTCGCTCGGGAATACCCCCACCACCTTGGTCCTCCGCTTCACCTCCCGGAAAAGCCGCTCCAGCACATTCGTGCTCTTGATCTGCCCCTGGTGGCTACCAGGAAACTCCAGATAGGTCAACGCCTCCTCTATCCCCTGGGCAAACACCTCCACCGCCCGCCTATACCGCTCCCGGTAGCGCTCCATGAAACCTTGGGCTAAGGACTCAGCGGTGCTCCGCCGCTTCACCGTGAAAACCTCCTTGAGCTCCTCCGCTACCGCCTCCCGCTCCGATTGCGGCACGTGGGCTAGCTGATCCGGCCCCCTGAACTTAGACACCTTCACCCTGCCTCCCGTGTGACGCCTCCCAGGTCTTTCCCAGCGCCTCCTCCATCACCTCCCTCGGCGTTCGGTAGCCTAGCCCCGAGTGCAACCGGCTCTCGTGGTAGTAGCGTAGCCGCTCCTCCACCACCCCCCTTAGCTCCCCAAGGCTCTTGGCCTCCAAGAACTGGTCTCCCCCCTCCGCCTTGAACCGCGCAAAAAAGCTCTCCACCACCGGGTTACCCTTCGCCCCCATCAGGCTGTAGGAAAGCCGCTGCCCCTCCCTAAGAAGCGTCCCCACCCAGTCGTGGCTCAGAAAAGGACCCCCCTGATCGTGGTGGACCAGAACCCTGGGGAGCCCTCCCACCCGGGTCCGGAGAAAAGCCTTGGCCTCCGCCCAGGCCTCCAGGGCCAGCTCCGCCGAAGGGGACGGGCCTAGACCAAAAGCCACCACCATCCGCGTCCTATGGTCCAGGATGGGCACGAACCAGGCCTTCCCTCCCCGGTAGGGCAGAAGGGTGAAGTCGGTGTACAGAAGCGCAAAGGGCTCCGGCTCCCTCTCCCGGAGAAGGGAGGCCCTCAGGTCCGCTTTGTCCCCGGCCAAAAGCACGATCTGCAGCAGGGGGTTGGGCTTGGGCCTCCGGGCGGTGCGCTTCAGGGAGAGGTGGAAGTCCTGCAACAGACGGTGGACCCGTTTATGGTTGACCGGGATACCCTTCCTCTTGAGCGCCTCGGTGACCCGGCGGTAGCCGTACTCGGGGTGTTCCAGCAAGACCTTCTTCATGGCCCTTTTGAGGCGGAGGTCTTCCTCCTCCCGCTTCCGGTCCGCCGCCACCTTCTGCTTCTGGTAGTAGTACCAGGTGGCCCGGGGGATCTCCAGGGCCCTGAGGACGATGGGCAGGGGAGCTAAACCCTGGGCCAGCGCCTCGCGGGCCAGGCCGATGCGCTCGCCCAGGGTCATCCGCTTCACCTCCCCTGCCCGAGGGTCACGCGAAGCGTAGGTTCGGCTTTTTTAGGAGGGCGATCTCCACTTCCTTCTTGCCGATGAGCTGCTCCAGGTCGCGGATCCTCTTCTCCAGCTCCTTCTCCTGGGTCTCGTTGGAGAAGACGGTGGCCCCCTTCTCCATAAGCTCTGCCTTCCACTTCAGGATGGTGTTGGGGTGGACGTTGTAGATGCGGGCGAGTTCCACCAGGCTCTTCTCCCCCTTGATGGCCTCCAGAGCGGCTTGAAACTTCACTTGTGGCGGTACCGCTTTGGGCTTCTTCATCTTGATCTCCCGGATGGGGTCGTCCTACATCTAAATCATCGTCTAGTCTAGGGGGTCCATATCCCAAGGCAATTTACTAGGCAAGGCCAGTCTGCCCTAGGGGTATGGAGTCGAAAATATTAGGGGAGGATACTTATGGTTGTGGCCTCCTTAGGCCATCCGCTAAAGTAAGGGGCATGGACCTACCCAAGACCTACGATCCCCAGTCCGTGGAGCCCAAGTGGGCGGAGAAGTGGGCGAAGAACCCCTTCGTGGCGAACCCCAAAAGCGGCAAACCCCCCTTCGTCATCTTCATGCCGCCCCCGAACGTCACCGGAAGCCTCCACATGGGCCACGCCCTGGACAACTCCCTCCAAGACGCCCTCATCCGTTACAAGCGCATGCGGGGGTTTGAGGCGGTGTGGCTTCCCGGCACCGACCACGCCGGGATCGCCACCCAGGTGGTGGTGGAGCGCCTCCTCCTCAAGGAGGGCAAAACCCGGCACGACCTGGGCCGGGAGGCCTTCCTAAAGCGGGTTTGGGAGTGGAAGGAGGCGTCGGGGGGGACCATCCTCCAGCAGCTCAAGCGCCTGGGGGCCAGCGCCGACTGGAGCCGGGAGGCCTTCACCATGGACGAGAAGCGCTCCAAGGCGGTGCGCTACGCCTTTTCCCGCTACTACCACGAGGGCCTGGCCTACCGGGCGCCCCGCCTCGTGAACTGGTGCCCCCGGTGCGAGACCACGCTTTCCGACCTCGAGGTGGAAACCGAGCCCACCCCGGGCAAGCTCTACACCCTGCGCTACGAGGTGGAGGGGGGTGGCTTCATTGAGATCGCCACCGTCCGTCCCGAAACCGTCTTCGCCGACCAGGCCATCGCCGTCCACCCCGAGGACGAGCGCTACCGGCACCTCATCGGCAAAAGGGCCCGGATCCCCCTCACGGAGATCTGGATCCCCATCCTCGCCGACCCCGCCGTGGAGAAGGAGTTCGGCACCGGGGCCCTCAAGGTCACCCCGGCCCACGACCCCCTGGACTACGAGATCGGGGAGCGGCACGGCCTAGAGCCCGTTTCCGTCATCAACCTGGAAGGGAAGATGGAAGGCGAGCGGGTACCCGAGGCCCTCAGGGGCCTGGACCGCTTTGAGGCCCGCAGGAAGGCGGTGGAGCTTTTCCGGGAGGCGGGGCACCTGGTGAAGGAGGAGGACTACACCATCGCCCTCGCCACCTGCTCCCGCTGCGGCACCCCCATTGAGTACGCCATCTTCCCCCAGTGGTGGCTTTCCATGAAGCCCCTGGCGGAAAAGGTCATAAGGGGCCTGGAGCGGGGGGACATCGCCTTCGTGCCCGAGCGCTGGAAGAAGGTCAACCTGGACTGGCTCAGGAACGTCAAGGACTGGAACATCTCCCGCCAGCTTTGGTGGGGCCACCAGATCCCCGCCTGGTACTGCGAGGACTGCGGCGCCATCAACGTCCCGCGCCCCGAGCGCTACCTGGAAGACCCCACCCACTGCGAGGCCTGCGGAAGCCCGAGGCTCAGGCGGGACGAGGACGTCTTTGACACCTGGTTCTCCTCGGCCCTTTGGCCCCTTTCCACCCTGGGCTGGCCCGAGGAAACGGAGGACCTCAAGGCCTTCTACCCCGGGGACGTCCTGGTCACGGGGTACGACATCCTCTTCCTCTGGGTCTCCCGCATGGAGGTCTCCGGCTACCACTTCATGGGGGAAAGGCCCTTCAAGACCGTGCTCCTCCACGGCCTTTTCCTGGACGAAAAGGGCCAGAAGATGTCCAAGTCCAAGGGGAACACGATAGACCCCCTGGAGCTGGTGGCGCGCTACGGGGCCGACGCCCTTCGCTTCGCCCTCCTCTATTTGGCCACGGGGGGACAGGACATAAGGCTAGACCCCCGCTGGCTGGAGATGGCCCGCAACTTCGCCAACAAGCTCTATAACGCCGCCCGCTTTGTCCTCCTCTCCCGGGAAGGCTTCCAGGCCAAGGAGGACGCCCCCACCCTGGCGGACCGCTTCATGCGAAGCCGCCTAAGCCGGGGCGTGGAGGAGATCACCGCCCTCTACGAGGCCCTGGACCTGGCCCAGGCGGCCCGGGAGGTCTACGAGCTCGTCTGGAGCGAGTTCTGCGACTGGTACCTGGAGGCGGCCAAGCCCGCCCTCAAGGCGGGAAACGCCCACACCCTAAGGACCCTGGAGGAAGCCCTCGCCACCCTCCTCAAGCTCCTCCACCCCATGATGCCCTTTATCACCAGCGAGCTTTTCCAGGCCCTCACCGGCAAGGAGGAACTCGCCCTCGAGGCCTGGCCCGAGCCTGGAGAGAGGGACGAGGAGGCCGAGAGGGCCTTTGAGGCCCTAAAGCAAGCGGTGACGGCGGTGCGGGCCCTGAAGGCCGAGGCCGGGCTTCCCCCGGGGCAGGAGGTGCGGGTCTTTCTGGAGGGGGAGACGGCCCCCGTGCGGGAGAACCTCGAGGCCTTCCGCTTCCTGGCCCGGGCCGAGCTCCTCCCCGAAAGGCCCGAAAAGGCCCTGGTCAAGGCCATGCCCAAAGTTACCGTCCGCATGCCCCTAGAAGGCCTTCTGGACGTGGAAGAGTGGAAAAAACGCCAGGAGAAGCGGCTCAAGGAGCTCCTCTCCCTTGCGGAAAGGAGCCAGAGGAAGCTTGCCGCCCCCAGCTTCCGGGAGAAGGCCCCCAAGGAGGTGGTGGCGGCGGAGGAGGCCAGGCTTAAGGAGAACCTGGAGCAGGCGGAAAGGATCCGCGAGGCCCTCAGCCAAATAGGGTGAGGCGGGGGTCGCGCTCCGCCCCGGGGGCCTCCACCACCCCCTCCACCAGGCGCAGGTTGAGGGTGACGAAGGGAAAGGGTAGCGTCGCGAATTTTTTAGGGTTAATCCGGACGGCCTCAGGTAACAAAGAGGGAGCTCGGCGGGTTAACCTGAACTCGGCAGGTTAACCAAGGGGGAAATCCACTGGCGCATCCGCGGGGGGCGAAGACCGTTACCGAAGTAGCCTTGCGGCTAAAAGCCTCCGTGTGGACCTTCAGCTACCGCGACCTGGGGTGGTTCCGGGAGCTTTCCTTCTGGACGGGGCCTTGAGGGAGGGGTTGGCTCCGTCCAAAGGTTAGAAGCGCTTCCTCCGAAGGCCACGCCCACGCCCTTTTTGGCCGGGCCCTTTCAGGCCACCCGCCACTGGGGGAGGCTTTGGAGGAGGGGGAGGCCCTCGTTGGAATGGCTGTGGCTGTAGAGGTGCTATGCAAGAGGCGGTGCCTGGAGGCTTGCCCTCGCCGCCTACGACACGGGGAGCGACAACGTGAGGGCGGGCAGGATACCCGAGTCCACGAGGCGGTACGTGGAGGTGGTCCTCGCCCGGTACCGGAAGTGGAAGGGCGGGTGAGGGCCGCCCTGTTCCCGCCTTACCCAAGGGTTTGAAAATCCGTGGGTAAGGAGGCAGTTCCCGGGACGTCCCGGCGAAGTCTCAGGTTGGGACAGACCTAGGACTCCCATGGGACGGGTGGGACGCCCTGGGACTACCGCGGGGGGAACCTCGGGCTCGGGGAGCTTGCCGTCCCGCAGAAGGAGAAGCCCCGCCCGGAAGGAGGGCACGGCCCCCGAATGGACCATCTGGCGGGCCTCCCGGATGCGCTCCAGGGCGGTTTCGTCTATGGGCGAGGGGCCGAAGACCTCCCGGTAGGTCTGGAGGAGGGCGTGGGCCTGGGAGCGTCCTAAGCCCAGGAGTCGGGCGAGCTCGCGCACGGTCATCCCCTCCAGGATAGTCCACATTACCCCGGCGGACAAGGCGGTGTAGTCGGTCAACACATCTGAGACTGGGGGACCGACTCCTCCTGCATCTTAGCCAAGAACTCCAGGGGCGCCAGCCCCCCCAGGGCCATGTGGGGCCTGCGGTGGTTGTAGTAGTCCAGGTAAGCGTCCAGCTCCCCCTGAAGCTCAGCAATCCCAGACGGCAAGGGCCAGGTGTAAAACTCATCCCGGAAGGTCCGCTGCATCCGCTCCACGTGACCGTTGAGCCTCGGACTTCGGGGAGGCAGCACAAAAAGCCGGATCCCCAGGCTCCGGCAGGCCTCCTCAAACTCCGCCATGAACTCGCTCCCCCCGTCCACCTGGACCGCCCGGATGGGAAAGGGGGCCTTGGTCACCAGGGCAAAAAGGAATCCCGCCGCCCGCTGGGCCGTGGCCCGGCCCTGCACCTGGGCCAGGGAGATAGGGTCACGGTAAGGGTGTCCACCCCCACCAGGTCCCCGGGCGCCTTGGCCTCGTATCCCTTGGGCTTCCTTTGTGCGTAGGGCCTTTGGGGTCTTGGCCTCCCCTTTCCCCGCCTCGCCCGGGCCAGGAAGGCAGCCACCCTTTCCACCCTCCCTAGCCCCTCCAGGTGGGCCAGGATGCGGCCCACGGTGCGCTCGCTCACCCCAAAGCCCTCCTTCCTCAGGGTGTACCCGATGGGCCAACGGCCCCAGGTGGGGTTCTCCTTCCTCAAAGCCTCCACCCTTTGGAGAAGCTCAGGGGTCCAGTCTCGTTTTCGCCGCAAGCGTTTGGGACGCCTGGACCTGGGGACCAAACCCTTGAGCCCCTCTTCCTTGAGCCGCTTCTTCCAACGGAAGGAAGTGGCCCGGCTGATGCCCACCAGGTCCTGGACCTCGTCCCAGTCCACCCTGTGGCGGCGCAGGGTCTCCACCTGCTTGAGCTTGCGCAGGCGCTCCTGGACCTCGGGGTCGCCGGCTTGAGCCTCGGCGAGCCGGGAGGCGAGCCTTGCCCCTCTTATGACCTCTTTGCCGACTGTGGTAAGCTGCACTTGGGGGACCTCCCTTCTAGAGTCGGTCCCCCTCTTTTTATCTCATCCCAGGGTCAGAGAGTCTCACATGTGTCTGACCGGGTACAGGCGGACAGGGTGTTCGCATCCCCACCGGACAAAGGCGGACAAGGCGTCCGCACCCCCCACCGGACGGACCGGACGGGCCCGGGAGCCTGTCCGGAGGGGGAGCGGACAGGCACGGCGAGAAGTATCAACGGAAGCTATCCTCTCCTGTCCACAACCCCAGCGGACACAGAAAAGAGGGGGACGGACAGGAGAAAAGGGGCTAGGAGAGAGGGTTTATTCTCTCTCGTTTTGGCCTTGTCCGGGTAGGACCGGCGGCCAAATGCGCCAACTGTTCCACTTTCCCCCCATCCGTCCCTGCCCCGGACACCCCTGTCCGGACACCCTCCTTCCCCTGGCCTGGCCCTGGCTCCCCAGGACCCTCCGCCTCCGGGTACCAGGGGGGCAGGCCTATAGGCCCTCTCCCCGAGAGAGAGGAGGGCCTAAAGGCCCATGGAGAGGGTGAGGGCGGAAGGGAAGACGCCCTCGAGGCGGGCGACCACGGAAGGGCTGGCCCTTGGCCCTTACAACGGGTCCACCCCCGCTGCGGGCTCCAGGGCCGCGTGAGGGATGCCCCCTGGGGTCCTTCGGAGGAAAGGGCCATCTAAACCCCCTGGCAGGGCCGGGTCTGCTCCTTCTCAACCTTTGGGTAAGGGTAGCATGGAGAGGATGCCGGGGAAGCTCCCAAGGAAGCAGGAGGGGGGATGGCCCGGGTAGCCTCCCGTCGGGTACGGGCCAGGGTCGCCCTCAGGGGCCTGGAGGTGTGGGTACGGATCCCCCGCCCCTACGAGCTCTCGGAGCCCTTCCGCGAGGCGGGCGGGGTGTGGGACCGGGAAGTCTGGGCCTGGCGTTTCCCCTTGAGCCGGTTCGCCGGGGTGGTGCGGCACCTGGAGGGGGACGAGGGGGAGCTGGTCAAGGTCCTCCAGGGAAACGCCTTCTTCGCCTATGCCCTGGCCCAGGAGGCCGAGCGGGAAAGCCCCCTCCTCCACCCCGAGCAACAGGAGGAGGCCTGGCAGGTCCTGGGGAGCCTCTCGGGGGCCTTCCTTCCTGGGGGGCGGTGGGGCTTCGTCCTGGCCAGCGGCACGGGGACGGGGAAGACCTACGTCTACGCCCGGGTCCTCCAGGCCGTCCTGGGGGTGGGGCTTCCCGCCCTCCTGGTGGTACCCAACGAGGACCTGATCCGCCAGACCCGGGAGGTCCTCTCCCGCTTCGGGGTAGCGGAAGGGGAGGCCTTCCGGATCACCACCTACGCCCGCCTCCGCCCCGAGGAGGCCTGGTGCCGGGTGTTGGTCCTGGACGAGGCTCACCTGGCCAAGCGGGCCTATGGCTCGGAGGGTTCGGCCCGGGGGATGCGGGCCCTGGAGGCCGCCTGGCGGGCCCTCTTCACCCTTTACGCCACCGCCACCCCCTTTGACCGGCCCTGGGAGGCCCGTTACCTCCTGGAGCCCACGGGCTTCGTCCCTTACCGCCTCTTCACCTGCTTCATGCGCCAGTTCGCCGTCTACACCCGGGAGCGGTACCGGGGAGGGAGGGAGTTCTACTTCGCGGGGGGGATTGAGGACCTAGCCCGCTTCCACGGGTACCTCCGGGACCGCAACCTCCTCACCAAGCGCCTCTTCCGCCCCCCGGAGGGCCTGGTGGCCTACGAGGTCCCCCTCCTGGAGGTCCCCGAGGAGGCGAAGGCCCTCCTGGCGGAGGTGCGGAGGCGGCTCAAGGCGGCGGCCTACCGGGCCCCCCAGGAGGAGCGGGGGATCGTCATGGCCCAGCGCACCCTCCTCTCCCGGGCCATCCTGGAGAGGATCAAGCTGAGGGCGGCCCTTCCCCTGGTGGCCGGCCTCCTGGAGGAGGGGTGGCACGTCCTGCTCTTCGTCCAGTACCGCTCGGACAAGACCCTGGACCTCACGAGCCCCGAGGCGGTGGAGGCCTTCCTCCAGGACGCCGAGGAGAGGGGGCTCAAGGGGGCCCTCCACCGCCACCTGGCCCCGGCCCTGAAGGGCCTCGGGCTCACTCTCCCCTCCCCCGTGGCGATGGTGCGGGAGGCCTTCGGAGGGCTGGGAGAGGCCCTCGCCTTCTACACCGGGGCGGAGACGGGAAGCGCCCTCAGGAGGACCAAGGCGGCCTGGGACGAGGGGAGGGTGCGCCTCCTCCTGGCCACCGCGGGCAAGGGGGGTGTGGGCCTCTCCTTCCACGACACCACGGGGAAGAGACCTACGGCCCAGATCGTCCTCACCCTGCCCTGGACGGCCACGGGGCTGGACCAGGTCCTGGGCCGGGTGGTGCGCCTTGGAATGAAGAGCCCCGTGCGGATCCTCTTCCCTGCGGCCCCGGTGCCCTTTGAGCAGCAGCTTACGGCCACGGTGGCCCAGAGCCTGAGGACCCTGGGGTACGCGGTGCGAGGGGGCGAGGGGATGGTGCCGGAGCGGGTGGTGGAGGCCTTCCTCTACGACCTGGCGGCGGTGGACCTGATGGGCTTCCTCAGGCTTTTAGAGGCGGAGGAAAGCCTGTCCAAGGCCCCCCGGGAGGAGGAGGAGGCCTCTTCCCTGGAGGTGCCGCTTCCGCCCTCGGGGTGAAGGGGAGCCTAAAACCGTAGGGTGAAGGGGGTCCCGGAGGCCTCCAGGGAGTAGACCCCTTCCCTTCGGGGGTGCCCTTTCCAGCTCTTTTGGTGGGGGGCCCGGGCTCAAGCTACCCGGCCCAGAGCCGTGGGCACCAGGTCCCTCCCACCACCACAAACTGAGGGGATACGCCCAAACCCCCACGCCAAAGCGGCTCAGGAATCCTCCCGCCGTTTTCCCGAGACTCCGTTCCCCCTCCGCCCATCTGCGCCCTTCCAAGGTAGTGTTACCCCCCACCCCCATGGGTAGGGCCGGTCCACCCGGGCCTCAGGGGAGGGTCAGCCTTGCGGGAAACAAGCTTAGCGATAAGACCAAGCCCTCTTCGCACCGGCTAGGAGGCTTTCCCCATGGCCTCTACCTCCTCCAGGCGCCTGGGATGGAGCGGGCCAAGGGCGAAGAGGTAGAAGGCCAGGAAGGAGGCCAGGGCCACCCGCAAGGGCAGGGTCACGCCGATCCCCCCCAGGACCCCCGAGAGGGTTCCCCCTAAGGCGCCCGCCACGTAGGTCGGCCCGTAGGGGGCAAAGTTTCTCCTCCAGGCGTAGAGGGGGGGCAAAGCGTACCGCACCCAGGCCAGAAGAAGCATGGCAGCGGTGTTGACCAGAAAATACGCCGCCCCCGCCAAAAAAGCGCCGACTATCCCAGGGTTCGCCGCGTGCACCCAGGAAGCCGCTAAGGTGGCGAGCCCCACCTGGGACCGGTTGAAAAGCTCCCTTTCCAGGAGGATTGGCCGCCCCGCCAGAGGAAGGGCGAGCGAAGCGGCCAGAGCCGCCGCCGGCGGGGAGCAGGAAAAGACCAGGGTCAAAGCTCCGAGAAAGTGCAGGCTCACGTTGCCGAGAAGGGAGAGCGGCACGGAGGGCTGGGCGAGGAGAGCGGTCACCGCCGTCCAAAAGAGGAGCGCCTGCCAGTCCTCGACCTTCCAGGGAAGGGCGAGCAGAAGGGCCAGAAAAAGAGCCGTCAGCGCCGCCACGAAGAGCCGAAGGTTCACGGCCACCATTCTATCGCCGCGCTCTCGAGGAAGGAAAAACCCCGCGGGTTTTCCCACGGGGGCAGGGAGTCCTGAAAACCGAGCCTACCAGGTGAAGGAGCCGCCTCCCGCCACGGCCATGGCGAGAACCGCCAGCGCCCAGGTGAGGGACAGGAACAGGACCCGAGCCTTCCGCACGCTTCACCTCCTTTTGTAGCGTTATTATACGCGGCCAGGAGGGAAAGAGGCACATTTTGAAGAACCCCCGGTCGTGTCAAGATTTATGTGTAAGCGTCTGTGTACGGGGGGCATACCGCTCTTCAAGCATCCTTTCCAAAGTCTCCCGCGCCTCGGCAAACCCTTTGAGCTTTCGCTCCCCCCACCTCCCCTCCTGACGCTCCCCCTCCAAGTACAGAAGCTTGAATACCGCCTCAGGCCGAGGAAACTTGTAGTCCCTCACCTTCGTCCCCCTCCTCACTTCCCGAATAAACCGCTCCATCAGATTGGTGCTGCGAAGATACGGCCACAAGACCTCGGGATACTCGTAAAACCGCAGCAAGGCCCCCGAGTCCCCCCACCAGGCCGCCACCAGGGAAGGGTACCTCGCCCCCCACACCTCCCTGGACCGCTCCAGGGCTTGGAGGGCCTCCTCCCGGCTCCCCGCCCCGTACACCCCCCGCAACTCCTGGGCCAAAAGGGCCCGGTCCCGCGACCGCACCTGGGAAAGGCCGGAACGCACCATGTGCACCACGCACCGCTGCCACTGGGCCTGGGGGTAGACCCGGCGGATGGCCTCCTCTATCCCGGGCAGGCCATCGGCGACGAAAAGCAGCACCCGCCAGAGACCCCGCCCCCGCAGCTCCCTCAGAACCCCCTCCCAGGCGAGGGCGTTTTCCGAGGGCAAGAGCCAGAAGCCCAGGACCTGCCGCTCTCCGGAAGGGGTGATGCCCAGGGCCACGTAGACCGACGCCCGCTCCACCCCTTCCCCCTCCCACAGGACCTTCAGGAAGAAGCCGTCCAGGTAGACGAAGGCCATCTCCTCGGGAAGGGGCCTTTGGCGGAAGGCCTCCACCTTCTCCAGCACCCCGTCGGTGATGGCGCTCACGGTCTCGTGGGTGTAGCGGTGGCCCAGAAGCAGGCTCAACACCTCAGCGGCTTTCCTTTGAGAAACGCCGGCGGCGTACAGAGCCACCGCTACTTCACCCACATCCACCTGGCGGCGGGCGTAGGGATGGAGAAAGCTGGGGTAGTACCGCCCTTCCCGATCCCGGGGGATGGCCAGTTCCACCTGGCCAGTCACGGGCTTAGCCCGTATCTTGAAGGGGGTCTCCAGCTTACGGGGGTAGTGGCCGTTCTTGCGGCCCCCGTGTTCCCGCAAGAAGGCGGCTCGGTCAGCTTCCAGCAGGAACTGCAAGACCTCGGTCACCGTCTCCCTCACCGCTTCCCTCAAAAGCGTCCGCAGGCTATCCTGGTCCATGGGGTACCTCCTTTCCAGATTCGGTACCCCCTCTTTTTACACGGACCCATACACATAAATCCTGACACGACCATGGGAAAGGGTTTTACGACAGCCTCTAATTCGCGAAGTTCGCAGTTTGATCTGCACTCTTTAAAATTCTTAAACACCTAATATCGCCTTTATGCTTTGCGGATGAAGCGGGCCCAAAGTAAGGTATAACTCGTGAGCCTTGGCATCTG
Source organism: Thermus sp. LT1-2-5 (assembly GCF_040363165.1). Lineage (NCBI taxonomy): Bacteria > Thermotogati > Deinococcota > Deinococci > Thermales > Thermaceae > Thermus > Thermus javaensis. The sequence continues at coordinate 47,461 of NZ_BSRG01000003.1, forward strand.
ACAGGGCATAGGCACTCTTGATAGAGGAAAGGGTTGTCTTCGTCTCATAGAGGCCCCACGTGTAGGGCAGCATTTGATGAAAAACGCCGCTCATCCGCTTAGCGATCCCTAGAAGCTCATCGCGGATATGTACAGGTAAGTTCGATAAAATCCTATTGAGCACTGGCTCCGCCCTCCCGTTGGTTAAGCCCAGTAGGACGGTCGTTAAACGGCGAATACGTTGCAACTTAAAGGCACGTTGTACCCTGTTATCCTGTTCGGTGAGCTCCAACACAGCTGATTCTGCATGTGACGCCCAACCCTCAAAGCCAAGCGGTGAGCGAGTTATACTAAAGAGTTTAGAAAAGGGAAGTTGCATCCAGCGCCTATGCTGTTCGCGATGCCCTGGTACAATTTCATGGGCCATGATCAAAGCCAGGCCGGCTAGGCTCATAGTATTAGGATTGAGATAGATCGGGTTTACCAATAGGGCTCCAGATGGATCCTCTATGCTGCCCTCTCCATGTAGGGGTAGATATAAGGCGTCCAAAACGAAAGGGCTTATCAATTCCGGAGCCACCAAGCAGAGCGGCCTTTTTGCACTAGTAGTATCCAAGAAAACACCTTTGGTCTTTTCGGAGAGGAGAATGAATACTTGATCGAACACCTGGTCATGTGAGCCCAAGGAAGTGGGTCTTTGAATTTTTTGTAAACTTTCTGATCTTCTTAACTCTTCGGGCAGGCCTAAAAGCTCCTCCTCCATCATGGAGAAAAGGGCTTGAACAATCTGCAGAGGCCCAGCTGTTATACCCAGGATATCTCGTAAGTAGCTATCCGTATCGGTTGCTTCTAACGGTGTTTCCTTCCCCTCAGTTTGTGCCAGCTTTCGCAGCCTACTCAAAAGGGCATTGGCCAGGTCTTCAGGCAAGGCACTCCATTTCTGGATAGACGTTGCAATCATGGAGGCCAATTGACGGTCTTTCTTTGTGTGGCTGGTTATGCCTTGATCCACCCTCTTCATCATTAGATCGAGGATATCGATGCAACGATATAGCTTGAACCTGAGCTCATTAAGTATCTCAGGGGATTGATCGTGGATGTTGATTTGGCTGCGAAGGTAATAGGGTAGAAGCGCAAAACATATCAACTGGTACGAAGATGCCGCTTTGGTGATGAATATGCGTTGCCGATAAGCTAGTAGCTGACGGAATAGGAAGCGCTGGATCTCAGCCACTACTGCACGATCGATAGGCGTAAGGAACTGAAGTTGCCCGGCCAGGCGCGCGATTTCCACGGAATATGATTCAAGCTTTTCAGCCCAACTCTTAAGACTAGCGTCGGACAAATCTTCAACGCCCTCACTAATTGTGCCTGTAGCCAGCATGACAAGTGTTGGAAACTGCGCGCTATAGCCATCAAAAATCCGATCTAGGAGCGCCTTAACTGACAGCGAGATATCTGTTTCAACTCGGGGGGGTTCAGCCTTAAAGTCTCGTTTCATTGGCTCACCGTATCAGCTTGGGATATACGGCGGAGGCCCCGGTTTAGCAAGACGTGGGTGACCAGCCACCGTACCCCGAAGTAGGCGACGAAGCCAGCAAATACCCCCTCGAGGCCGAGGCCAAGCTTCACTCCCAGAAGCCAGGCCACGGGCATCTGCACGAACCAGATCACCGCCAAATTGCTGTACATGTTCCACTGGGTGTACCCGAGGGCCCTCAGCCCACCCACCTCCACCATGGTGGCGGCCATCAAGGGCAAGGAGAGGGCCACAGGGATCAACGCCTGGACCGCCTCAGCCACAACTTCCGGCGAGGAGGTGAAGACTAGGGCCAAGGGTTCACGGGCGAGGTAGGTGAGAAAGCCGAGGAGCAGAAAGGTGGGTACGCCCAGCCAGTGCCCGGCGTGGAGATCCTTCCTGAAGTCCTCCGTCCTGCCAGCGCCGAGATGGTGCCCCACCAGGATCTGGACGGCAAACCCTAGGCCAAAGGCGAGGGCAAAGAAGAAGAGGAGCAGGGTGAAACCGATCCGGCCCCCCGCCAAGGCGTAGGTGCCGAGCTGCCCCATGAAGAGGAACAGGACTGCGGTGCCCACATAGTCCAAAAACGCGTTCGCCATCTCGGGCCCGGAAAGCCGGAGTTGCTCCCGTACCCCATGGGCATGGGCGGCGCGCGGGAGGAACGCCGCTAGCTTCAGCCTAAGATGAACCCAGTACAGATACATGTACCCCAGAAGCGTCGCTATGGTGCTGGCCAGGGCCGCACCTGCCGTACCCATGGCTGGGAGGCCAAGCTTGCCGAAGATCAAAAGGTAGTCCAGGACGATGTTGGCGGACACGGAGAGCACGCTGGCCCTAAACACCCAGTGAGCCTGCTTGGCGGTGTAGAGGGTGCTGCGGAGGGCCAGGCCCAGGGCGAAGAAGAGAAGGGAGGGGCTTCTTATCCGCAGGAAAAGGAGCGCTTCCTGCGCCACCTCCTCCGTGGAAGCGATGAGGCGAAGCAAGGGCAGGGAGAAAAAGAGGAGCAAGACCCCTAAGGCGGCCACCGCCGCAACGAGGACCACCGCGTTGGAGTACAGGGCATCTACCCGAGCCCGGTCCGAGGCCCCAAAGGCCCGGGCGGCCAGGATCTGATACCCTATCGCGGAGGTAGCCACCACTTGGACTACAACGCTATAGAGCGCCGAGGCGGTGGCGACGGCTGCCAGGGCGCCTGCACCCAGCCTTCCCAGAAAGGCGGTGTCCACGAGCCCCAGAATTATTTCCACCAGCGATGCCCCGATAATCGGCAAGGCGAGACCTAGGATGGAGCGCCACCTCTCCGCCATCGCCGTCATGGGGCCTCCGAGCGGCGAGCCTTGCGTATAGGCCCGCAGAGCTTGCACTCTTCAGAACGTTCGATAGGGAGGAGGGCGTGTCGTGTGTAGTTGTGAAGGTCCAGTATGATTAGGTTACGAAGGGACGGTGGCTCATCCAGTTTAGATAAGAAACGGACGGCTTCCCAAACCGCCAAACCAGTAGTTATGGCCATTCTCGGTGCTATAGAAGGGACGGGTCGGTCGATATGGGGAAACGATGCCCGGGCTATGTCGGCAACCTTTTCATTCTTGAAAAGGCACTCAATACAGGGCGTCTCGCCGGGAACGGTGAGCGGGCCGATCCATGAGCCCCCCAGGTGCAAACAGGGCACGTTCGCAACCAGGGCAGCTTGGGAGATGCTTTGAAACACAGAGTTCGCTGGGAAATCTGGGGGAGAGTAACCGAAAGAGTTGAACACCAGATCGGCTCCTTCCAGGTAACTTATAAGGTCCAGTGGGGAGTTTATGCGGGCATTATGACCTTCAAACCTAACGTTAGGATCGATTTGGGCGATTGCCTCTGCGCAGGCTTCCGTTTTGGGGCGACCGACATCTTGCTGGGTGAAAAGAACTTGGCGGTTCAAGTTGCTCAATTCGACATGATCAAAATCGATGCCGATTATGTGGCGGATTCCCATCCGGGCAGCCATCATCGCTAGCCACGTCCCATAACCGCCAAGCCCCACGATCACTACCCGTCGCTTCTGAAGGTTGTCATTCATGGCGAAGGCGGATCGCTCATTGGTTGCGAAAGCCTCAAAGTACCGGATCTGACGGTCGTACTGCGATCCGGAGTCCTGGAGTCCAATGGGTTCGGTCGTATAGAGCAGGGCATCATAGCTATTTAGCTTACCGAGAAGTTGCTGTAACGAATGCGATCCCAGGCCTGATACCTGCGCCAGGTGGCCAATCAGGTTATCCTCAGGCACGCCCGCTGAAAGCTCCCATAGCACTGCCAGTACGGCATTGCTATCCAATCCGCTGAGGAGAAGCCGTTTCCTCTTAAGAGGAGCAACAAGCTCGACCCCGTTGGCATTGCGGCTCAAGTAAAACCGCCACTCACCCTGTAGCTTCACCAGCCGGTTGGTGAGTTGGCTCATGCCTCCTCCCGGACCGACCCTGCCCGCTTCCGATGTAGCCTCCCCGAAGTAACGGTGTACAAAGGAGCCTGTCGAGGCGTCTCAAGCCTAAGGAGCTCTGAAAGGCGTCCATCGCTGACTGCAGGTGTGACCAAGCTGCCCTGAGAGTAGGCTAGAGCTGATAGAATCAGCAGTTGGCCCACCCGGCCGGTTTCGATATAGAGGTTCCTCAGCGCACGGTCATGGCGGTAGAGCCATTGATATTGCCACATATCAGCAACAATCACGATTGTCCAATTTGCCCAACGCGGGGAGGGCATGTCGAACATCACTTTTTCCATTTCCGAGCGCAGATCGCCGAGAAAGACCTCTGTCAGAGAGTGCGCTACTACATCATAAAAGTATACACCTGGTTGGAGCCCTTCCACATTATACACCACCACATAGAAATCCAGAGCTACGCCGTAACTAATCAGGTAATCACGCCCCTTTGACCTCTTTAGGTTTCGTAGCCGGCGCAGACGCTGTAACCCCCACCACAGGGTGCCACTCAGGCGATTGAGGGAAACGCTCCCTTCCGCGTACCGCCGAACGGTCCTGCGCTTTAAAAGTAGCTCACCGAGAAGACTCGCTCTTGGTAGGCGTGGCTGGGGTGTTAGCTTGTGCTGGCGGCCGCTGACGGTGATACGGGCAGGGGGCTCCTGCTCCGATAGGTATTCCGCGATGATGCGGTCACGAATTTGCCCATCTGGGTCGTTTTGATCGGCGTAAGGAATCTGCCGTGACCAAAGGTAGAATTCGAGCGAGGGATGCCACCCCCGTTTCCTCCAGTGGTCCAGAAGGGCCTCTTCGCGAGTTGCACGAGGTTCGCCTAGAATACCGGCATTCCTTAGAACATGCTGCACCTGGGTCGAGCGGGTATTAGCAGGTTTACGCCCAGCCATTACTAGCAAAAAATCCTCCAATGCTTCGATCTGTACTGTGAAGCGTTTGCCATGCCAAGCATCGGAGAGCAGCACCGTATCTTCCCCTTCTATCCAGGGTCGGATAGATAGTGTAGATGACAATTCATTGAGAACAGAAGCCATCAAACCCTCCTTCAACCAACAGCGCAAGCGAGCATATAACCCTCCTCAAGCGGGTTAAGGCCGAGCTTTGCCTCTATAGCTTGATCATTGTTCCCGTACTGGGTAAAACAGCGTATCCCATTCGCTGCACACACGAGCTCGAAGGTCTCAATAAGGTGGCCCGCATCCATATGTACTGTCCGAAAAGTGCGTGGCTCCCTATAACGATACATATTCCTTTCAAAAACGCAGGTCACAATGACGATGGCCGCCACCGGAAACGGCGCACGGCCATAGGTTGCCGGAAACAGCGTGACTAGCTCTGCTGAATCTACTTTTTCTTCCCGCATGAGCTCGAGCACTCGAGCTCCAAAGTCAAGGTGGTACCAACCTTGCGGTAAACCCTCTATATTGCGAACCAGAACATATGTTTCGGACGGATGACGTGCCCCTCCAGACGGGCTCGTTCGGCGAAAAAGTGGTGCGCCTTTCCAGGGAACCGGTATTGTTCCAGTATAGTTGAAGCTAATGGACAGTGCAGCCAAAAATCGATCTTTTGAAAGGGTCCCGACAGGGACAGTTCCAGCAATGACTTCCTCAAAGGTGGACGGCGCATCAGCCGGTTTCGGGGCACCCATGGGGATCCTCTTAACCGCAAACTCGCCGCCGCCCTAGCAGGCCATAAAACCCTCTCCACCACCCTCAAGCACTACACCCACATCTCCCAAGAAGAACTCAAATCCACCCTCCGCTCCCTTCAGATCCTGCCAAAGGACAATAACCCCCAAGGCGATTGAGGGTAGATTGAGGGTAAGCCCCAACGAAAAACCCCGGGGTTGTCCCGGGGTTTTCGCCGTTCTGGAACTTGGTGGGCGCGAGTGGACTTGAACCACCGACCCCTACCGTGTCAAGGTAGTGCTCTGGCCACCTGAGCTACGCGCCCGCGCTTTTGGAGGCGCCGGCCGGATTCGAACCGGCGAATGGAGGTTTTGCAGACCTCTGCCTTACCACTTGGCTACGGCGCCAAGCCGTAAGGTAGCTTAGCACGGGGCCACGAGGAGTGTCAAGAAAACCCATAACCAAGGGAAAGGTGCTATGATGCCAGGCAATGAGCGAGGTCTTCGTGCGCCTCAAGCGGGGGCGGTGGCCCTTCTCCAAGGGGCTATTGGTGGAGGCGCTTTTGCCCTTGGGGGTGCCCCTCGAGGCCGCCCAGGCCCTGGCCCACACGGTGGAAGAGCGGCTCAAGGCGGAAGGCTACCAGGAGGTGACCCCCCGGCGCCTCCGCCAGGTGTTCTTGGAGGAGGTGGGCAAGGCCCTGGGCCAGGAGGCGGCGGAGACCCTGGCCCGCAAGACCCTCCCCTTTGAGGAGATCCTGGTCCTGGCAGGCCATCGGCGCCGCCCCTTCTCCAAGGGGCTTTTGGCGCGAAGCCTGGAGGAGGCGGGGCTTTCCCTCAAGGAAGCCCACGAGCTGGCCAAAAGGGTGGAAGAGCGCCTGCGGGCCGAGGGCATCAAGCAGATTTCCGCCCGCCGCCTGGAAGAGGTGGTGGCGCAGGAGGTGGGCCGGGTAAAGGGTCAGGCGGCCAAGCGGCGCTACCTGGAACGCCGGGCCTTCGCCGGGGAGCTTTTCGTGGAGGAAGAGGGCGGTGAACCCCGCATGCCCTTTTCCAAGGGCATCCTGGCCCAGTCCCTCATGGGCATCGGCCTTTCCCCCGAGCAAGCCTACCGCCTGGCCCGGGAGATCGAAGGGTCGCTTAGGCGGGCGGGCATCCAGGTCATACGGCGCCCGGAGCTGAGGGAAAGGGTCCACCAAGCCCTGCTCAAGGAGGCAGGGGAGGAGGTGGCCCGGCGCTACCTCCTCCTGAGGCACCTGCGCTGGAGCGCCCGCCCGGTGCACATCCTCATCGGGGGAGTGACGGGGGTGGGCAAGAGCGTCTTGGCCTCGGCCTTGGCCTACCGCCTGGGCATCACCCACATCGTTCCCTCAGACGCCGTGCGGGAGGTCTTCCGCGCCTCCTTGTCCAAAGACCTCCTCCCCACCTTGCACCTTTCCACCTTCGAGGCCTGGAAGGCCCTCATGCCCGAGCTTTCCGAGGAAAGCCACGAGGCCAGGGTCCTCCGAGGCTTTTTGGACCAGGTGGCCCGGGTGGCGGTGGGCCTCAGGGCCATCCAGGAAAGGAGCGCCTTGGAGGGCACCTCCATCGTTTTGGAGGGGGTACACGTGGTGCCGCGCTACCTGGGACACCCCTACCAGGACCGGGTCTTCACCGTGCCCATGCTGGTCTACCTGCAAGACGAGAAGCTCCACCAGGACCGCTTCCACCTGCGGGACAAGGAAACGGGCCACGCCCGTCCCAAGGACAAGTACCTGGCCCACTTCGCCGAGATCCGCCTCATCCAAGACCACCTCCTCCGCTGGGCCCAGGAGGAAGGCGTCCCCACCATTCCCGGGGAGGACTTGGACGAAGCGGTGGAAAAGGCCTTTGAGGTGCTGGTGGCTTACCTCGAGGCCCAGGGCCAGGCGGAGGTGGGCCGTGCTTGAGGCCCTGGCCTTTGCCTTGCTCCTGGCCCTGGCCTTCCGCTTGGAAAGGCGCCTGCCCCTTTGGGTGCTGGGGATCTGGCTCAACCTGGTCTTCTTCGTCTACCAAAACGAGCTGGGCTCGGGCTGGCTCGCCTACCTTCGGGGCCTGGGGGCAGGGCTCTTCCTGGCGGCGGGCTACGGGCGGGCGGACTTGGCCTGGGCCCTCACCCCTTGGCCCCTCCTCCTCTACCTGCGGCTGGACGTGCGGGAATTCGTCCTCTACCTCCCCGCCTTGGGAGAGGGAATGCTCTTGGGAAGCCTCCTCTACCTAGCGGGTTTCCGCAAGCGGTAGAGGAGGTAGGGAAGCCCCACCCCCACCAGGCCCCCCAGGAGGAAGGGCCAAGGATGGCCAAAGAAGAGCTGAAGGAGAAAAAGCACCCCGTAAAGCCCAAGGAAAAAGGGCACCCAAAAGGGCTTTTCCCCGTAGGCCACCCCCATGGTGCCCACGAATAGGCCCACGGCCAAGGCCATTCCTTCCTGGTTCGGGCGCAGGAAGAGGAAGTAGGCGTATAGGGCCACACCGAGAAGGGCCAAGGACTGGGAAAGGCGGTTGGGGTTCATTCCCGGACGAAGCGGCGGACCCAAAGCTGGGAGAGGGCCAAGGCCACCCCGCCCCAGGCCACCTGGGGCTCCCGCCCCAAGAAGCCCATGACCGCCGAGAACACCCCCGCCACCAGAAAGAAGGGCACGTACTTGGGGTTCACGGTAAGCCCCAGGACAAAGGCCACCAAAAACCCCGCCACCCCCGGGGGCAGGCTCGCCCCCAGGGCCAGGAACAGGAGCATGAGGGCAATGGTGATGGCCCCCGCCAGATAGTAGGCCCCGGGAAAGGGCTCGGGCACCTTTTTGCGCGCGCGCTTGGCCTCCGGCATACCCGAAGCCTACCAAAGGCCTGCGGCTTTCGCCACCGCCTCGAGGGTAGCGGGCACCGGGGGGTCAAGCCGGGCCACCCGCTCTGCGGTGGCGGGGTCCTTGAGCCCGTGGCCGGTGAGGGTGAGGACCACAGTGCTTCCCGGCTCCAGGCGGCCCTCCCTAAGGAGCTTCCACACCCCGGCCATGGCCGCGGCGCTGGCGGGCTCGCAGAAGAGGCCCTCCTCCGCCGCCAGGTAGCGGTAGGCGGCCAGGATCTCCTCGTCCGTCACCGCCTCTATGAGCCCCCCCGACTCCTCCTTGGCCCGCACCGCCCCCTCCCAGCTCGCCGGGTTGCCGATGCGGATGGCGGTGGCCAGGGTTTCCGGCCTCTCCACCGGCCGGCCCAGGACCAAGGGGGCCGCCCCCGCCGCCTGGAAGCCCAGCATCTTGGGAAGCCGTTTGGCCTTTCCCAAGGCGTGGTACTCCTTGTAGCCCTGCCAGTGGGCGGTGATGTTCCCAGCGTTCCCCACGGGGAGGGCGTGGTAGTGGGGAGCGTCCCCCAGCTCGTCCACCACCTCAAAGGCCAGGGTCTTCTGGCCCTCTAACCGGAAGGGGTTCACGGAGTTCACCAAGGCCACGGGGTAGCGCTCCGTGAGCTCACGGGTGAGGCGGAGGGCCTCATCGAAGTTTCCCTCCACCTGGACGATGCGGGCCCCGTGGACCAGGCTCTGGGCCACCTTGCCCAGGGCCACGTACCCTGCGGGCAGGACCACGATGGCCTTAATTCCCGCCCGGGCGGCGTAGGCGGCGGCCGAGGCGGCGGTGTTGCCGGTGCTGGCGCAGGCGATGGCCTCCGCCCCCGCCTCCACCGCCTTGGACACCGCCAGGGTCATCCCCCGGTCCTTGAAGCTCCCCGTGGGGTTTAGGCCCTCGTACTTGGCGAAAAGCCGGATGCCTCGTTCCCGAGCCTCCTTGGGGCCCCTTAGGGGGACTAAGGGGGTGAAGCCCTCCAGGAGGCTGATCACCGGCGTCTTCTCCGAGACGGGCAGGTAGGCCCGGTAGCGCTCAATGAGGGGGAGGCGCATGGGGATATGCTCCCAGGGAGAGGGCTAGCGGGTCAAGGCCTCGAGGAAAGGGCTCCCCTCCGCCAAGGGGGGCCTGGCCCGGAAAGCGGGCAGGTGGCCCGGGGCCCCGGAGAGGAGGCGGAGGAGGTCGGCGAAAAGCCCGCTGGCCGTGGCCCCACCCCCCGCCCCAGGGCCGGTGACGAAGGCCTCCCCCAGGGGCCGGGTCCGCACCCAAAGGGCGTTGCCCCGGGCCTGGGCCAGGGGGTGCTCCAGGGGGAGGAGGCTTGGGGCCACCCTCGCCCGCCACCTGCCCCCTTCCCCGTAGAGGCTCGCCAAAAGGCGCACCCGCTGGCCCTGGGCCGCCGCCTCCTGGAGAAGCTCCGGGGTGAGGCCCGTGATGCCCCGGGACTCCACCGCCCCAAAGGGAAAGGCGGGGTCCACCAGAAGGCGGGCCAGGAGGGTGAGCTTGTGGGCGGCGTCTATCCCCTCCACGTCCAGGGTGGGATCCGCCTCGGCGTAGCCCAGGCGCTGGGCCTCGGCCAGGGCCTCTGCGTAGGTCCGGCCCCTTTCCATCTCTTGGAGGATGTAGAGAGTGGTGCCGTTCAGGATGCCGTGGAGCTCCAGAACCTCGCTTCCCCTGAGGGTTTCCAAAAAGGAAAGGGCAGGGGTGCCCGCCATGACGCTGGCCTCGTGGTAGATGAGGCCCTCCTCGGCGAAGGGGCGAAGGGCGTCCCAGGCCTCCGCCAAAAGGGCCTTGTTGGCGGTGATGAGGGGGATGCCCGCCTCCAGGGCGGGGAGGACGAGCCTTAGGGGGGCCTCCACCCCCCCGAGGGCCTCCACCACCACGTCCGCCTCCAGGAGGTCAAAGGGCTCCACCCGTAGGAAGGCCTCGGGGATGCCCCGGGGCTTCTTGGGGTCCCGCACCAGTACCCCAAGGAAGCGGGGGGTAAAGCCCAAGGCGGCGAGCTCCTCCTCCCGCTCCTGGACCAAGGCGTAAAAGGCGCTTCCCACGGTACCGCCCCCGAGGAGGGCGAGGTTGAGCCGTTCCATGAAAGGGATTATAGGCTAAGGGGGTGGAGGCCAAGGCCCTCTTGGAGGAGGCGGCCCGGGCGCGGGGCCTGGGGGTGGCCTGGGCTCCCCTCCTGCCCCAGGAGGCGGCCCAAGCCCGCTTCCAGGCCTGGCTCGAGGCCGGGCGGCACGGGGGGATGGCCTACCTGGAACGGCGGGTGGAGGAGCGCTTTGACCCCCGGCGCCGCTTCCCCAAGGCCCGGAGCGCCCTCCTCCTCTTCGCCCCCTACGCCTACCCCGACCCCGGGGCACCCCCAGGGGGCCTCCGGGTGGGCCGGGTGGCCCGCTACGCCTGGGTGCGGGACTACCACCTCCTTTTGGGGGAGGAGCTGAGGCGCCTCGAGGCGGTGGCGGAGGGCCTTGGGGTGTGGGCCAAGGGGTACGTGGACCACGGGCCCCTTTCCGAGCGCACTTTGGCCGCCCTCTCGGGGGCGGGCTGGATCGGCCGAAGCGGCTACCTCCTCTCCCAGGCCTTCGGGGTTCACGCCTTCTTGGCCGTCCTCCTCACCTCCTTGGAGGTGGAGCCCCCGCCCCCCCACCCCAACCGCTGCGGCCGCTGCGCCCGTTGCCTTCCCGCCTGCCCCACGGGGGCGCTTCTGGGGGACGGCACCCTGGACGCCCGGCTCTGCGTGAGCTACCTAACCATCGAGCACAAGGGCTTCATCCCCCCAAGCCTCTGGCCCGGGATAGGGGACTGGCTCTTTGGGTGCGACCTCTGCGGGGAGGCCTGCCCCTGGGAGCGGTTCGGAAAGGCGTGGCCCGGCTTCCGCCCGGAGCCCCACCTGGCCCACCCGGACCTAGGGGACTTCTTCCGCCTCTCAGGGCAGGCCTTCCGGAGGAAGTACGCCGGCGCCGCTTTCCTTCGGCCGGGGAGGGCCCGCATGGCCCGCAACGCCCTTATCGTCCTCTCCAACCTGGGCCTGGGGGAGGGGCTCATGGCGGAGGCGGCCTCAGACCCCAACCCCCTGGTGCGCCGCACCGCCCTCCACGCCCTCTTCCGGGCGGGAAGGCCCATAGAGGGCTTCCTCGAGGACCCCGACCCCGTAGTGCGGCAGGACGCCCAAGCCTTACTGGAAGCGCCCGGTGCGGTAGACCTTCTCCAGGGCGGGGGGCAGGCCCCAGGCCCTCAGGTCGAAGAGGACGGGGCCCAGGTCGTAGGGCACCTTGAGGATGCGGGCCTCGAGGGTGGCCGTGTCCAAGAGGAAAACGTCGGCCCCGGGCTCCCCGGAAAGGCTTAGCCCCACGCTCCCAGGGTCCGCCACCAGCCCCACCCCCACCCGTCGGGCCAGGGGCAGGTGCCGCCCGCCCAAAAGGAGCGCCCGGGCGTTAAACCGCTCCAGAAGGGCCAGGAACTCCCGAGCCGGGCCCAGGAGGTCCAGGTGCTCCTCGGGGCGGCCCGGCCTGCCGTGGAAGGCCACCAGGCGGGTCATCCCGTAGGTCCTCCGGTGGGAAAGGCGCAGGGAGCGGAGGTAGGCGAGCTCCTTCTCCCCAAGCTGGCTCCGCGTCCAGGCCAGGGTAACCTTGCCCAAGCCCTCGGGGACGGCATGGTCCACGGGGTAGGCCACCCGCAGGTCCCAGGCCCCGGCGATGGCGGGGAAGCCCTCCTGCATGAGGCGGCGCACCACCTGCCGCGGGTGGGGCCCGTAGCCCACCATGTCCCCCAGGACCAAGACCTCGTCCACCCCCTCGGCCCGCAGGGCCTCCAAGGCGGCCTCGAGGGCGGGCAGGTTGGCGTGGATATCGGAAAGGACCCCGAGGCGCATGGGACCATTCTGCCATAGCCCCCACCTGGTCAATCTCACAAACGCCCCGTATGGTGAAAGGGTGCGCCCCTTCCTCCTGGGCCTCGCCCTGGCCCTCACCCTCCCGCCCTTCCCCCTGGGCTTTCTGGCCCCCTTGCCCCTGGCCTTCTTGCTCCGGGGGCGCTTCCGGGAAGGCTTCCTAGCCGGGATAGGGTTTTGGGGGCTCCACCTCCTCTGGCTTCCCCAAAGCTTCGCTAGCCTCTTCGGCCCCCTGGGGGCGCTTCCCTTTTTGCCCCTGGTCCTGGTGAAGGCCCTTTCCCTCGGCCTGCTCTTCGCCCTCACCCCCTCACCCCTCATGCGGGTGGGAGGGTGGGTGGCGCTGGAATGGCTCACGGAGCAAGGGGAATTGGCCTTCCCCTGGGGGCTTTTGGGCTACGCCCTGGTGGAGGCCCCAGGCCGGGTCCTGGCGAGCCTGGGAGGGGTCTACCTCCTTTCCCTTTTGGTCCTCCTCGCCGCCTATGGGCTCGCCCAAAGGCGCTTATGGGTCCTCCTCCCCTGGGCCCTCCTATGGCTCTTGCCCCTGCCCGAGGCAAAGGCAACGCAGAAGGCCCTCCTGGTCCAGGGCAACCTGAACCCCTTGGCCAAGGTGCAAGGGGAGCTGGACGAGGCGGTGTACCTCCGCCTCACGAAGGAAGGCCTGGCCCTCCACCCGGAGGCGGACCTCATCGTCTGGCCGGAAACCGCGGTGTGGCGCATCCCCCCTTCCCTGGACCCCCTCCTCCAAGGCCGCCCCCTCCTCACCGGGCTCAACCTCTATGGCCCCAACCGGGCGGTCCTCTACCAAGGGGGAGGGATCCTGAACCACTACGACAAGGTGCGCCTCGTGCCCTTCGGGGAGCGGTTTCCCTTCCGGGAGGCCTTGGGCGGGGTCTACGGCTTCTTCTTCCGGTCCTTCGGCCTGGGGGAGCTGGCCGACCGCACCCCCGGAAGGCGGGTGGCCCCCTTGGGACCCTACGGGGTTTTCATCTGCTACGAGTCCGTCTTTCCCTCCGTGGCCCGGAGCCTGGCCCGGGAAGGGTCGAGGGTCCTCGTCCTCCTCACCAACGACGCCTGGTTCGGCTCCTCCTTCGGCGGCCAGCAACACTTCGCCATGGGAAGGCTTAGGGCGGTGGAAACGGGCCTTTGGCTCCTACGGGCGGGAAACGACGGCGTCACCGCAAGCGCGGACCCCTTTGGCCGGGTGGTGGCGGCCATCCCGCCCCACCGGGAGGGCTTACTCCTCGCCCCTTACGCCCTTAGGGAGGGCCATACCCCCTACGTACGCCTCGGGGACTGGGCGGTGGCCCTGGCGTTGACCATTTTCCTCCTTGGCCTTATCCTTAGGGTGCGTCCGCCGGGGTGGCGGAACAGGTAGACGCGGCAGACTCAAAATCTGTTGCCCGATGAGGGCGTGCGGGTTCGAGTCCCGCCCCCGGCACCAAAAGGCCCCGCAAGGGGCCTTTAGCCCTTTTCCCAGAGGGCCAGGACCCAATCCGCCTCCCGGTGGAGGGCAGGGGGGCTTCCCAAGGCCTGCCGGAAGAGGTCCTCCAGGGCCTCGAGGGAAAGGCGCTGGGCCAAGGGGGGGCCCACCTCCTCCTCCCGGTAGGGCCACTCCAGCACCGCCACCCGCCGGGCCACCCGCGCCGCCTCCTTCAGGGCGGGGATGGGGTTCAGGTGGTGGAGGGAGAGGCCGAAGAAGGCCAAGTCAAAACTCCCCTCGGGAAAGGGAAGGCTTTCCGCCCTTCCCTCCACAAAGCGCGCCCCCGGCACCTTGGCCCGGGCCACCTCCAGGCGGTCCGCCCTGGGGTCCAGGCCCACGGCGAAAAGCCCAAGCCGGGCGAAGGCCTCGGCATAGACCCCGGTGCCGGTGCCGATGTCCAGGACGCTTTTGGCCTCCATGCCCTCCAGGGCCTTCTGGGCGATGGCCAAGGGGGGAAAGCGCCGAAGCCGCTCCTCCTGGCGGAAAGGGTCCCGGGCCTGGCAGGCGTTGGTGAGGAGGGCCCACATCGCCGTGGCCCCCTCCTCCGCCGCCTTCTGGAAAGCCTCCCGAAGGGCCGAGAAAACCTGTTCCTCCTCCCCGGAAAGCTCGGTGTGGGTGGGGAAGACCCGGTAGTCCACCCCGCTTCCCTCCAGGGCGAGGAGGGCCTTTTCCACCGCACGGTAGTCCCCCTGCAGGAGGGGATAAAGGGCGAAGAGGGCCTTTAGCGCCATCGCCCTAAGTATAGGGCGGGGCGGTTTCCCGCCCGCCGCCCCGCCCGGTCCGCCTCCCCGTAGGGAGGACGGGCCTCGGGGGCGAGGAAACCCGCTTCCCCCTCCGCCTCGGGGGGGCCCAGGAGGGCCCAAAGGTCTTCCCGGGAAAGGAAGCGGGCCTGGGTCCAGGGGCGCACCCCCTTCTCCCCCAGGCGGCGGTAAAGGGCGGCCCAGGGGGAGAGGGCCTCGAGGACGCCCACCACAAGGGCCCCGCCCCGCCTCAAGACCCTCCGCGCCTCCCCCAAGGTCCGCTCCACGTCCGCCACGAACTCCAGGGTGGTAAAGAGGAGGACCACGTCAAAGGCCCCGTCCGCAAAGGGCAAAGCCTCCCCGTAAGCCGCCACCCATTCCACCCCGGGAGACCGCCCCTCCCCCACCCGGCGCATGGCCGCCGAGGGCTCCACCCCCACCTTCCTGGGGTAGGGAAGGCGCCTGAGCCAGTACCCGGTCCCGGCGCCCACCTCCAGGAGGCTCTCCCCGGGGGGAAGAAGCCCCCGTAAGGCCCGCTCCTCCTCGGCGATGACGAAGGCCCCCAAGGGGGTTTCGTACCAGGCCTCGTAGGCCTCCGCCAGGCCCTGGAAGGGATCTTCCACGCCCTCAGTCTAACCGGAGCACCACGCCCTCCTCCGGGCGCAACCGGAGGCTTTCCCCCACCCCCTCCTCCCGGTCCAGGTGGGTGGAGAGGACCTCCCGCCCCTTGCGGGGAAGGGAAAGCGCCTTTTCCCTATCCGTGAAGTTGAGGGCCACGAGCCAACCCTCCCCCCGCAGGTAGGCGTAAACGCCCTCCTGGGCCCAGTAGGTGCGGTAAGCCCCATAGAGGAGCTCCGGGTCCTTCCGTAAGGCGATGAGGCGGCGCACCAGGTGGAGCATGGAGCGGGGGTCCTGTTCCTGGGCGGCCACGTTGCGGGTCCGCCAGTCGGGGTTTAGGGGAAGCCAGGGCTCCGTGGTGGAAAATCCGGCGTAGGGGGAATCGTCCCAGGGCATGGGGGTGCGCTCGGGGTCGCGGCCCAGGGAGTGATAAGCCGTGGGCCTTCGGTCTTTCTGCCTGAGGGCCGCCGGATCCCGCACCCGATCGGGGGGGATCTCCCCATTGGGGAGGGCAAGCTCGTCCCCGTAGTACCAGGTGGGGGTGCCCCGCAGGGTGAAGAGGAGCATGGCCGCCACCCGGGCCTGGGCCTCCCCCAGGCGGGAAGCCAGGCGGGGTTGGTCGTGGTTGCCCAGGACCCAGTTAGGCCAATCCGAGGGCCTGAGGAGGCGCTCGTACTCCTCCACGATGCGGGCGATGTTCTCGGGACGCCAGTCGGGAAGACCCTCGGTGATAAGGTTGAAGTTGAAAGGGAGATGGCAACCCGCTTGGTAGTAGCGCACTAGGCGGTTAAGGGGAAGGTAAATCTCCCCCACCATGACCCGCTCCCGCCCCGGGCTGGAAAACTCGTCCAACACGAAACGCATCTCCCGCACGTAGGCATAGGTTTCGGGCTGGTCCTCGGTGAATAGGTGTTCGTGCCGGGCCCGATCCGGCAAGCCAGACCGCCAGTAGGGGCTCCCCGGCTCGTCCCGGAGGAGAAGATCTTCGGCCAAAAGCCAAAGGGTGTCCACCCGGAAGCCGTCCACCCCCCGCCTAAGCCAAAAGCGCATCACCTCGTAGATGGCCTCCCGCACCTCGGGGTTGCGCCAGTTGAGGTCGGGCTGCTCCGGGAGGAACTGGTGGAGGTAGTACTGGCCCGTCCCCTCGTCCAGGGTCCAGGCGGGGCCGCCAAAGAAGCTCTGCCAGTTGTTGGGCGGGCCCCCACCCGGGGCAGGATCGGCCCAGACGTACCAGTCCCGCTTGGGGCTATTCCTAGAGGCCCGGGACTCCTGGAACCAAGGGTGCTCGCTGGAGGTGTGGTTGGGTACCAGGTCGATGAGCACCCTAATCCCCAGGGCGTGGGCCTCCGCCATCAAGCGGTCAAAGTCCTCCAGGCTGCCGAAGATGGGGTCCACGTCGCAGTAGTCGGCCACGTCGTAGCCGAAATCCTTCATGGGGCTTTTGTAAAAGGGGGAAAGCCAGATGGCGTCCACCCCCAGGGACTTTAGGTAGGGAAGCCGCCGCCTCACCCCCTCGAGGTCCCCGATACCGTCGCCGTTGGTGTCCTGGAAGCTCCGGGGGTAAACCTGGTAGATCACCGCCTCTTTCCACCAACTCATGGACCGGAGTCTACCCCTCGGTCCGTAGAAGGGGAAGCCTCCCCCACCGGGGGCGTGTACCGGCGGGCCATGGCGGCGAGGAACCTCCCCCGGGTGACGATGCCAAGAAACTTCCCCGCATCGTCCACCACAGGAAGAGGCAAGGGCGTTTCGCTAAACAAAGGCAGGGCTACTTCGAGGGTCTGGTCAGGCCGTAACGTGGGCAAAGGTTCCAGGTACGGGCTAAGATCCTTCCCATCCCCCCCTGCTTTTAAGGCCTCGGCGAGTTTTTCCGCCCGTACCACCCCCTTGAACTGCCCTTGGGTGTCCACCACGTAGGCGCTTCCCACACCCGCCTGGCCCATCTTGCGCAAGGCAGCCCGCAGGCCCTCTCGGCCCAGGATTACCGTCACCGCTTCCAACAGGAGCCCTTCTACCCGGTAGACCTTAGCCGGGTTCACGCCCTCCACAAAAGCGGCCACGTAGTCGTCGGCGGGCTGGGCTAGGATCTCCTCGGGGGTACCCACCTGCACAATCTCCCCGTCCCGCATGATGGCGATACGGTCCCCCAGCTTCAACGCCTCGTCCAGGTCATGGGTGACGAAAAGAATGGTCTTTTTCAATTCCTCTTGAAGGCGTAAAAGCTCGTCTTGCATCTCCTTCCGGATCAAGGGGTCCAGCGCACTGAAGGCCTCATCCATGAGTAGGACCGGGGGGTCGGCGCAAAGAGCCCGAGCCAACCCCACGCGTTGCTTCTGGCCACCCGAAAGCTGCACCGGATAGTTGTTCTCGTAACCCGCTAGTCCCACCCGAGCTAACCAGGCCCTCGCCCGCTCCTCCCGCTCTCTTTTTGGCACTCCCTTGAGTTCTAAGGGGAACGCCACGTTCTGGAGCACGGTGCGATGGGGCAAGAGGGCGAAGTGCTGGAACACCATACCGAAGGTCGCTTGGCGAAAGCGCAAAAGCTCTCGCCGGTTGAGGGCTGTGACCTCGGTGTCCCCCACACAAATCCGGCCCGCCGTGGGATCAATAAGGCGGTTCACCGCACGCAGAAGCGTGGACTTCCCCGACCCCGAAAGCCCCATAATGACGAAAAGTTCTCCTTTTTGGACCTCGAGGTTCACATTCCTAAGAGCCACCACGTGGCGGGTCGTCTGGAAAATCTCGTCCTTCTTGCGCCCTTGGCGTACTTCCTCCAACACCCGCCTCGCTCGGGGTCCAAAGATTTTGTAGACGCTCTCAATGCGGACAAAGCTCATGCTTCCTCCCGGTAGCGGCGCATCACCCGCCGGCCCACCGCCTGGGTAAGGCGGTCCATCACAATGGCCATGGCCACGATGGCGACACCCGCTTCCGCACCCCTCCCCACATCGAGCCGTTGGATGCCCAGGAGCACCTCTTCCCCAAGCCCCCTCGCCCCGATCATGGAAGCGATGACCACCATAGCCAGGGCCATCATGGTGGTTTGGTTCACCCCCGCCATCAGGTTGGGAAGCGCCAAGGGAAGCTCCACCTTGAAGAGGCGTTGCCAGGAAGTAGTCCCAAAAGCCTCCGCCGCCTCCACCACCTCCCGGCTTACCAATCTCAAGCCCAGGTCCGTGAGGCGGATCATGGGCGGCGCAGCGTAAATCACGGTGGCAATCAGGGCGGGGACCTTGCCAAGCCCAAAAAGCAAGAGCGCAGGGATCAAGTAGACGAAGCTGGGCATGGTTTGCATGGCGTCCAGTAGGGGAAGCATGAAGGAACGGAAGCCGTCGCTCCGCCCCATGAGAATCCCCAAGGGAAGCCCTAGAACCACGGAGATCACCACCGAGGCCAACACCAAGGCCAACGTCTGCATCCCTTTATCCCAAAGCCCTAAGGCAGCTATAAGCCACACGGAAAAGGCCATGCCCACGGCGAAGAAAAAGCGTCGGGTAACAAACCAACCCAAAAGCGCGGCAAACCCCGCCAACCAGGGCCAGGAAAGACCGCGGAAAAACCCTTCAAAGGCCAGGATGAAGTGCAAAAGGGCGTTGGAGATCTGCTCAAACGTGTCGCCGTAGGCCCTGACCAGCCAGTTGATGAAAGCGTTAACCCATTCTCCCAGAGCGAGTTCCATGGCTTCCTAGCTCCTTCTCTTCACAGGAGAAAAGCAGGGCCCAAAGGCCCTACCTTATGCCAAAATGACCCTCAGAGGGCCCGCTTCACGCGCTCCGCTACCTCGGCAGGAACCCACTTCGTCCAAAGGTCCTGGTAGTTGCGGAGGAAGTAAATGGCCGCTTCCTCCTCGCTGGCTTTCTGGTCCTCCATATAGGCAAGAAGCTTGCTCACCAATTCGTTAGAGGTGCGGTATTTCTCCAGGAACTCCACCACGGTAGGCGCCTCTTTCACAAGGCGAGCGTTCACGGCGATGTAAACTGTCTCCAACGGGAAGGCGCAAGCCCGGGTAGGATTTTCCCTTTCCAAGAGCTCGTTCCAGACCTCAGGGTTGTAGGGGGACTCTTCCAGCATGGTTAGGTCATACTTACCCAAAACCCAGGTGGGACCCCAGTAGTAGAAGACGATGGGCCGGCCCCGCTCGTAAGCGGAAGCGATAGCAGCCACCAAAGCATCTGAGGTCCCAGGACGAAAATTGGTGAAATGACGGTCCAGTCCGTAGGCTTTGAGCTTTTTGGTGTTAATCTTTTCAGCAAACCAACCCAAAACCCCGTTGTAGAAACGACCCTTGCTAGGCTCCTCGGGGTCGCGGAAAAGCCCTTTATATTTGGGCAGGTCAAAGACCGACTTCAGGTCCGGAGCCGCAGGCTTGATGCCCCGCTTCTCGTCCCCCTTGATGACGTAGGTGGGCACAAACCAGCCCTGGACAGCGTCGGGAAAGTTGACCCCTAAGCGCTGTATTTTCCCCTCCCTTTCCAGTTGGTCCACCACGTCCCGCGTAAGGTTGTACCAGATCTCCATAGAAACGTCCACATCTCCCCGACCTAGCCCCGTGATCAGGGGAATAGACGTGCCTGGAAGGGCGTCGGTTTTGCAACCAAAGCCCTTTTCAAGGATGAACTGCGCAATCCGATTGTGGACTCGAGCGCTCTCCCAGTCGTAATCAGCGAAAACAATCGTCCGGCTGGTTTCGCACTTTTGGGCCCAGGCCAAACCCACAAGGGCGAGGGCGACCACCAAAACCTCTTTGAACCTCACGCCTTCACCTCCTGCAGGAAGCCTACCCACGGCTTTTTAGATGGCCGTTAAAGGCCCTTGTCTTGCCTCTGGGATTTCCTTAAAGCCACGCTTGTTCACAAAGCCTGGTTTGCTCCCTTCTGAAGCCACGTTATTCCCCATTGCCGTTAACTAAACGGCCTTTAGCAAATTCTCATGTTGTTCTGCGTATCCCTGCGCCCTCTATGCTGGAAAGCATGAGGCTCATCATTGTGGCCAACCGCGCCCCTTTTCGCTCCACCCCGGAGGGCTTGATCCCGGCGGTGGGTGGACTCGCCACGGCCCTACTTCCCGTACTGGAAGCGCGAACAGGGGTTTGGGTGGCCGCTGGGGAGTGGAAGGAAAAGGGGAAAAGCGCTCCCCCCAGGAAAAGCCAGGTGCGGCTAGAGCAAGTCTTTCTGCCAGAAAAGGAATGGCAAGGCTATTACGGAGGGTTCTCTAACCGGGTTCTCTGGCCCCTCTTCCACTACTTTTTGGAGCGGGTAGAGCTAAGGCGGGACTTTTACCTGGACTACCAGCGAGCCAACCGCCGTTTCGCCGAAAAGGTGCTGTCCCTCTACCAGGAAGGGGACACCATCTTCGTCCAGGACTATCACCTCCTCCTTCTTCCTCGCCTTCTTCGGGAAAGGATCCCCGGGCGCATTGGCTTCTTTTTCCACATCCCCTGGCCCTCCAGCGGGGTCTTCCGCATCCTCCCTTGGGGAAGGTCTTTGGTGGACGGGGTCCTGGGTGCTGACCTCATCGGCTTCCACACCCCAGAGTACGTGGAGAACTTTCTCAGGACCGCCGCCCACTACGGCTACCTCGTGGAGGGAAATACCGTTCGGGTAGGGGAAAGATGGGTACGGGTGGAGGCCCATCCTTTGGGAATCGATACCGGGCGTTTTTTGGAATTCGCGCAAGACCCTTGGATTGGCCTCCACGCCCGGGCCTTAAAACGGCTTGCAGGAGTAGATCGTCTGATCCTGGGGGTGGACCGCTTAGACTACACCAAAGGAATCTTGGAGCGCCTTCTCGCCTACGAACGCCTGCTCCAGTCTTACCCGCAATGGCGAGGCCGGGTAGCCTTTTTCCAGATCGCCACACCCAGCCGTACTAGCGTCCACGCCTACCAGGAACTCAAGCGCCGAGTGGACGAGGTGGTGGGTCGGATCATGGGGAGCTTTTTGCGGGAGGACTGGGTACCCTTACGCTACTTTTACCAAAGCTACACCCAAGACGAGCTAGCCGCCTTCTACCGGGCGGCGGACGTAGCCCTCATTACCCCTTTAAGGGACGGAATGAACCTGGTGGCGATGGAATACGCCTACACCACGGGTGAAGGAGTCCTGGTGCTTTCCAACCTCGCGGGGGCAGCGGAATATCTGAAGGAAGCCCTTTTGGTAAACCCTTACGACCTGGACGGGATGGCAGCCGCCTTAGATCGAGCCTTACGCATGCCCGAAGGGGAAAAGCAAGAAAGGCTCGCCGCTTTGAAAAAACGGATCCAAGCCCTGGACGTTCAAGGTTGGGCAGAGCGGTTCCTCCAATCTTTGGAAAAAGCATGAAGGCAGAGAAACCGGTTTTCTTCTTGGACTACGACGGCACGCTTGCCCCATTAGCGAAAAAACCCGAGGAGGCTGTTCCCCACCCCGAGGCCCCTCAGGTCCTAAAAATGCTTTGGGCACGCTACCCGGTCTATGTGGTTACGGGGAGGCGAGTAAAGGACCTGGAAGTCTTGCTGCCCCTTCCTGGCCTGCCCGTGGTAGGTGGGCATGGATTAGAAGAGGGTGTTTTGTTCGGGGAGGTGCGGCCTCTTTACCCAGTAAACCTAAATCCCGTGCGGAAAAGGCTTCCCCCCTGCCCCGGAGTGCGGGTGGAGGACAAGGGGTTTGCCCTTGCCCTTCACTACCGTGGAGCGGAAAACGAGGAGGAAGCCGAGGCCTGCCTGAAAGCCTGGCTAGAGGGGATAAAAGACCTTTTTGCCACCCTAAACCTGGAAGCCCTGCCCGGCAAAAAGGTCCTGGAGATTAAGCTTAAGGGGGTAGACAAGGGCCAGGCGGTTCTAAGGCTCCTAAAGCGGCATCCTCACCATACCCCCATCTATATCGGGGACGATATCACCGACGAGGCGGCCTTTGCGGCTCTCGAGGGCCTGGGCCTCACCTTTAAGGTGGGGGAGGGCCCCACCCGGGCAAAAGGAAGGCTTAAGGACGTGGAGGAGGTGTTGACCTACTTGAAAACTTACCTCTAACCGCCTAGCCTTGAGGCCGTGGACCCCCTTTGGTACAAGGATGCGGTAATCTACCAGCTCCATGTCCGTTCCTTCTTCGACGCCAACGACGACGGCTATGGGGATTTTGAGGGCTTGAGACAAAAACTCCCCTACTTAGAGTCCTTGGGGGTGGATACCCTCTGGCTTATGCCCTTCTTCCAGTCCCCCCTAAGAGACGACGGGTACGACATCTCCGACTACTACCAAATCCTGCCGGTTCACGGGACCTTGGAGGACTTCAAGCGCTTCTTGGACGAAGCCCATCAGCGGGGAATGCGCGTCATCATAGAACTCGTCCTCAATCACACCTCCATAGATCACCCCTGGTTCCAGGAGGCACGGAAACCAGGAAGCCCCATGCGGGACTTCTACGTCTGGAGCGACACGCCAGAAAAGTACAAAGGGGTACGGGTCATCTTCCAAGACTTCGAGACCTCTAATTGGACTTATGACCCCGTGGCCGGAGCCTACTACTGGCACCGCTTCTACCACCACCAGCCCGACCTCAACTGGGACAACCCCGAGGTGGAAAAGGCCATGCACCAGGTGATGTTCTTCTGGGCCGACCTGGGGGTGGACGGGTTCCGCCTGGACGCCATTCCCTACCTCTACGAGCGGGAAGGCACCCCATGCGAAAATCTTCCCGAAACCATCGAAGCGGTGAAGCGCTTGCGGAAAGCCTTGGAGGAGCGCTACGGCCCGGGAAAGGTCCTCCTGGCCGAGGCCAACATGTGGCCGGAGGAGACCCTACCCTACTTCGGGGAAGGAGACGGGGTCCATATGGCCTACAACTTCCCCCTGATGCCCAGGATCTTCATGGCCCTAAGGCGGGAAGACCGGAGCCCCATAGAGACGATGCTCAAAGAAACGGAGGCCATCCCCGAAACCGCCCAGTGGGCCCTTTTCCTAAGGAACCACGACGAGCTAACCCTGGAAAAGGTCACCGAGGAGGAGCGGGAGTTCTTGTGGGAGATTTATGCCCCTGATCCCCGCTTCCGCATAAACCTGGGGATCAGACGGCGGCTCATGCCTCTCCTAGGGGGTGACCGCAGGCGGTATGAGCTCCTCCACGCCCTCCTTTTTACCCTGAAGGGCACCCCCATCATCTATTACGGGGACGAAATCGGCATGGGGGATAACCCCTTCCTGGGGGACCGGAATGGGGTTAGGACCCCCATGCAGTGGTCTGCCGACCGGAATGCCGGCTTCTCCCGCGCTCCCTACCACAGGCTCTTCCTTCCCCCGGTGAGCGAGGGGGCCTACAGCTACCACTTCGTCAACGTGGAAGCCCAAGAACAAAGCCCCCACTCCAACCTGAACTTCATCCGCCGGCTCCTCGCCTTAAGGAAACGGCACGCTAAGACCTTTGGTCGGGGAAGTCTACGCCTGATCCCGGTGGAAAACCGCAGGGTTTTGGCCTACCTAAGGGAGTACCTAGGAGAGAGGATTTTGGTTGCCGCCAACCTCTCCCGCTATACCCAAGCGGTGGAATTGCCCTTAGAAGAACAAAAAGGGCTCGTCCCGGTGGAACTCTTTTCCCAAAACCCCTTTCCCCCTATTGAGGGGACCTACCGCCTTACCTTAGGCCCCCACGGCTTCGCCCTCTTCGCCCTAACTCCCCAAGAAGCAATCCGGGTCCAGACCCCCGACTGGGCAGAGGAGGCTCCCCCCGAGGAGGTTCCCCTTGTGCCCCTGCAGGAAGGCCCCGAGGTCCTCTTCATTCAGACGATGACGGAGGCCAAAGCCCAAGGAGCCTTCCTCGAGGCCCTCGCCTGGGTACTTCGGGAACGGAGCTGGCTTCCTCTAAAACCCGAGCGGGTAGAAATCCTGGACGCCCTTCGACTCCGCAAAGACCCCCCCCTCTACCTCACCCTCCTCCACCTGGAAGACCACGCCGAAGCCACGATCCTCCTACCTATCCGCCACGGACCCAAAGAAGAGGCCCCGGGCCTTTTCGCCCGCACGTACCCTAGGAAGGGGTATCTTTACGAGCTCTCCCAGGATCCAGACTTTTACGCCCACTTGCTCCAACGCCTGAAGGAGGGCCTCGAGGCCAGAAGCCTCAAGGCCTACTACCGGGGAAGCCACCCCGGGCCCTTGCCCGAAACCCTCACCCTTTTGCGCCCGGGGCTTGCCGCAGGAGAAGGGGTCTGGCTTCAGGTAGGCTTGGTGCAGGACGGGGGAATGGACCGAACACTAGAGGTCCTCCCCAAGCTTAGTCTGCCCTGGGTTTTGGTGCCGGAAGGCCGCCTGGTGTGGGAGCGGGGCAGGGAGAGGCGGGTGCTCGCCCTAACGGGACACCTTCCCGAAGGGGAACCCCAAGAAGCCTTCGCCTTAGCCCAGGCCCTGGCCTCCGAGGGGCTTTCCCGGCTACAGGGACACTCCCTGGAAGGGATCGGGCCCGGTCTCCTCGCCGAAGCCCTTAGCGAGCTTGAAGCCCTGACCCGGCTTCTTGGGGTGCGGCTTGCCCTACTTCACCGGAGCCTAGCCGAGGTGGAAGGCGAGGAGGGCGGACAACCCCTTCTCAACCGGGGCCTTGGGGCCTTTTTGGTAGTGGGAGGAGAGGTGTATCTGTTAGCCCTAGGCCCTGGAGGCAGGGGGAGCCCCCTCATGGACCTAGCCCGGCTGGCCTATGACCTGGAGCGGGCTATAGAGCTTGCCTGGGAAACCTTAGACAAACCTACCCCAGAACTGCCCGGGCTCGTGGCAGAGTTTCTCGTGGAAAACGCACTTCTCACCGCTTACCGGGGTATTGTCCAGGAAACCTTCCAGGAAGAGGGCTGGCCCCGAATTATGGCCACCTGGGCTGAGGCCCAACTCCTCCGGGAAGATAAGCCCACCCGCCAACGGATCTTGGAGCGCTGGCGGCGTAAAGTGGAAACCACTTAGAGCCGGCTCACGGAAGCCTGGGGGCGAAAGACCGCCTCCTCGGGGAGGAGCTTCCGCTTCTTGGCCTTGCGGTAGACCGCCTCCCACATGCGGCAGAAGGAGCAGACCGCCCCCGTGGTGGGGTAGCCGCAGCGCTCGCACTCCCTGAGGGCCACCTCCCCTTCCGCCTGGAGGCGGGGCTGGATCTTCTCCAGGAAGCCCTCGAGGAAGCGGAGCTTAGCCCCCGGCATCCCCTTTTCCACCAAGTTAAGGGCCTCCTTGTAGAGGAGGCTTTTAGCCCCCTTGGCGTTGGGGCACTCCTCGTGCAGAAAGCGGATGCCCCGGAGGAGGGTGTAGGAGAGGACCTCCCGCTCGCTAAAGCGGTAGAAGGGCTTGACCCGGGCGGCGAGGCCAGGCTTTTCCGGGAGGACCGGCCCCTGGCGAGCCAAGGCGTCCTCCTGGGGGTTCAGGAGGTTGCCCAGGAGAACCGCCGCCTCATCGTCCAGGTTGTGGCCGGTGGCCACCACGCGGAAGCCCCCTTCCACCGCCACCTGGTTGAGGATGTAGCGTTTGGAAAGGCCGCAGGCGGAGCAGGCCACCCGCCCGGAAAGGGCGGCAAGCTCCGGCACCCCGAAGCCGTAGGCCTCCTTCAGGTCCACCACAAGAAGCTCTAGGCCCCTTTCCCGGGCGAAGGCCTCCGTGACCTCGAGGCTCCGCCTGGAGTACTCCCCGATGCCAAGCTCCAGGTGAAGCCCCACCGCCTGGTAGCCCAAGCGGCTCAGCACGTCCCACAGGGCCAAGGAGTCCTTCCCCCCGGAAACCGCCACCAAGACCCGCTCCCCCGGCAACAGCATCTTGTGGCGGCGGATGGCCCTTTCCGTTTCCTTCACGAACCAGTCCAGGTAGTGCGCCTTGCAAAGGGCGAACCCCCTAGAGCGCACCTCCACCTGGGCCTTTTCCCCGCAAACCTTGCAGACCACGCTAGCCTCCCGAGATGGCGGAAAGGACCTCGATTTGCTCCTCCTCCCCCACCACCTGGTCCAGGGTGAGGAGTTCCTCCTGGCGGATGGCCACCACCGTCTCCGGGTTGAGGCCCAGCTCCAACAGCACGTCCTTCAGGGGCCGGTTTCCCCGGACCTCCACCTCCTTGCGCTCGGGCAGGCGCAAAACGACCTTCACCCCGCTAGTCTAGCAGGTAAGGGGAGACGAGCTCTGTGAGCCGCTCTAAGGTTAGGCGGTTGCGTTTCTCGATCTCCGGCCTGCGGGGAATCCCCGGGTAAGGCGCCTCCGGGTCGTGGAGGGTGGGGGTGAGGGGCCGCCCCAGCCGTTCCTGCCAAACCAGTAGCCACCCCTCGGGCAGACGCTCCGGCAGGGGCAGGCCGTGGAAAACGTGGTAAAGGAGGGTCCAAACCCGCACCGCCCCATCCAGGCTATACCCACCCCCCAAGGTAAGGAGAACCCGCCCTCCCGCAAAGGCCTCGGCGTACTCCAGGATGAGGCGGAATAGCCGCTCGTAGGCCCGGGTGGTGAGGAGGAGGTCGGCCAAGGGGTCCAGGTAGTGGGCGTCCGCCCCCGCTTGGACCACCAGCACATCGGGCCGGAAGGCCCGCAGGGCCCAAGGCACCAGGGCCTCGAAGACCTCGAGGTAGCTCTCGTCCTCGGTAAAGGGCTCCAGGGGAAGGTTGAGCTTCCTCCCCACCCCTTCCCCCCGGCCCACCTCGTGCACGTGCCCGGTGCCGGGGAAGAGGTAGCGGCCAGATTCGTGGAGGCTCAGGGTGAGGACCTCCTTCTCCTCGTAGTGGATCCACTGTACCCCGTCCCCGTGGTGGACGTCGATGTCCAGGTAGGCCACCCTCAGCCCGGACCGGGTCAGGTGGCGGATGGCCACGGAAAGGTCGTTGTACACGCAAAACCCCGAGGCCCGGTCGTACTGGGCGTGGTGCAGGCCGCCTCCCAGTTGCAACACCCGCTTCTCCCCAGAAAGGATGCGCCTGGCCCCCTCGAGGGTCCCCCCCACCAGGACCCGCGCCGCCCGGTCCATGCCGGGGAACACGGGGGTGTCCCCCGTCCCCAGACCGTAGTGCTCCAGATCCGGCACCCTCTCCCCCCGGCTTGCCGCCTCCACCCGCTTCACCAGGCGCTCCGAGTGGACGGTAAGCACCTCCTCCCGACTGGCCTCGGGAGGGGAATGGGGGGGTTGCCACACCCCCAGGGCCTGGAGAAGGGAGGTGAGCATCTCCAGCCGCACCGGGGAAAAGGGGTGGTCCGGGCCAAAGTTGTAAAGGCGGTACTCGTCCCGATAAATCACCATGGCTTCTTGGGGGGCCACAGCACGTCAAACCCTTCCCGCCTCAGGCCCTCCGCCAGGAGGTGGGTCTCCAAGGTGTTCACCCGCACCACCGCCCGCACGAAGTCCCCGTCCTCCGGGTAGGAGAGGAGGGAGTGGATGTTCACCCCCCGTCCCGCCAAGTACCCCGTGAGCCGGGCAAGCTCCCCCACCCGATCCGGCAGCCGCACCTCCAGCCGCCCCGAGGGTTCCGTGACCCCGGTAAGCCTAAGGAGGGCATCCAGAAGGTCGATGCCGGTGACGATGCCCACCAGGTCGCCGTCCTCCAGAACGGGCAAGGAGCCGATCTTCCGCTCGCGCATCACCCGGGCCGCCTCCTCCACGGGGTCCAAGGGGTGGGCGGTGACCACCTCCTGGGTCATGACCTCCTCCACCTTGGCGCAGGTGGGACACGGCCCCTTGGGGTTCAGGTGGCTCGTGGCCAAGCGGATGTCCCGGTCGGTGATGATGCCAAGAAGCTTCCCTTCCGCCACCACGGGCAGGTGGCGGATGCCCCGTTCCAGAAGCAGGCGGTACGCCTCCTCCAACGTGGCCTCCGGCCCCACCGTGACCACGGGGGAGCGCATTACGTCCTTGACCAGCATGAAAAAAGTATACCCCCCGCTAAGGGGGGCACACTTCCCCGCCCAGGCCTCAAAGGATGTCGTCCCGGATACAGGCCTTGTAGTGGCCCGGGGAAACCTCTTTAAGCTCGGGCACGGTGTGGGCGCACTCGGGCAGGGCGTAGCGGCAACGGGTGCGGAACACGCACCCCGAGGGCGGGTTGATGGGGGAAGGGATATCCCCCTGGAGCACGATGCGCTCCCGCTTCACCGTGGGGTCGGGAATGGGTACCGCCGAAAGCAACGCCTCGGTGTAGGGGTGCTTGGGGTTGCGGTAGAGCTCCCGCGAAGAGGCAATCTCCATCACCTTCCCCAGGTACATCACCGCCACCCGGTCCGAGATGTACTCCACCACCGCCAGGTCGTGGGCGATGAAGAGCAGGGTGAGGCCCAGCTCCTCCTTAAGGTCCTGGAGTAGGTTCACCACCTGGGCCTGGATGGACACGTCCAGGGCGGAAACCGGCTCGTCCGCCACGATGAACTCCGGAGCCACCGCCAGGGCCCGGGCAATGCCGATGCGCTGCCTCTGCCCCCCGGAAAACTCGTGGGGGTAGCGGCGCATGTGGTCAGGGGAAAGCCCCACGAGCTTCAGGAGCTCCGCCACCCGCTCGGTCCGCTCCTGGGGCGTCTTGCCGATACCGTGGATCACCAAGGGCTCGGCGATAATGTCCCCCACGGTCATCCGAGGGTTCAGGGAGCTAAAGGGGTCTTGGAAGATGATCTGCATCCGGCGGCGGTACGGCCGCAGCTTGTCCTTGGGTAGCTCGGTGATGTCCTCCCCGTCAAAAAGGATCCGGCCCCCCGTGGGCTCAATGAGGCGCAAAAGGGTGCGGCCCACCGTGGTCTTGCCGCTCCCCGACTCCCCCACCAGCCCCAACACCTCCCCCCGCCGGATGGCGAAGGAAACCCCGTCCACCGCCTTGACGCTCCCCACCACCCGGGAAAGCACCCCGCCCCGGATGGGAAAGTGCTTCTTGAGGTCCTTGACCTCCAGCAGGACCCCGCTCATGCCCTAACCTCCCGGATCTCCCGCCAGCGCACGCACCGCACCTGACGCCCGTCCCCCGCATCCTCCAAGGGCGGCACCTCCCGGTCGCAAAGCCCTTCCACGTAGTGCTTGCACCGGGGGTGGAAGGCGCACCCAGAAGGCAGGTAAAGCGGGTTCGGTACGTTGCCGGGAATGGCCTCCAAACGCTCCTTGTGCTCCGCCGCCAGGTCCAGCCGCGGCACCGAGTGGAGAAGCCCCCGGGTGTAAGGGTGGAGGGGCTCCTTGAAAAGCGGCACCACGTCCGCCTGCTCCACCGCCCGCCCCGCATACATCACCACCACCCGGTCCGCCATCTCCGCCACCACCCCCAGGTTGTGGGTGATGAAGAGAATGCTCATCCCGATCTCCTCCTGGAGCTTCTTCATCAGCTCCAGAATCTGCGCCTGGATGGTCACGTCCAAGGCGGTGGTGGGCTCGTCCGCAATGAGGAGCGAAGGATTGCAGGAAAGCGCCATGGCAATCATCACCCGCTGCCGCATCCCCCCGGACATCTGGTGAGGATAGTTGGAAAGCCGCTTCTTCGGCTCCGGGATCCCCACCAGGTCCAGCATGTGGGCCGCCAGCTCCATGGCCTCCTTCCGGCTTTTCCCCTGGTGGAGCATGATGGCCTCGGCGATCTGGTCCCCCACCGTGTACACCGGGTTCAACGACGTCATGGGCTCCTGGAAAATCATGGCGATGTCGTTGCCCCGGATCCGCCGCATCTCCGCCTCGGAAAGCTTGGTGAGGTCCCGCACCTGGCCGTCCTTCCCCCGGAAAAGGATCTCCCCGCCCACAATCCGCCCCGGCGGCGTGGGAATCAGGCGCATGATGGCCAAAGACGTCACGCTCTTCCCCGAGCCCGACTCCCCCACCACCGCCAGGGTCTCCCCCTTGTCCACGTGGAAGGACACCCCGTCCACCGCCTTCACCACACCATCGTCCGTGAAGAAGTGGACCTTGAGGTCTCTCACCTCCAGTAGCCGCTTTTCGTCCATGCGCACTCCTTCGGGCACTGCCCCTAAAACACCTCACCCGTTATACGCCATACCGGGTCAAAAGAGAAGAGCCTACCGCCTCCTCCGCGGGTCCAAGGCGTCCCGAAGCCCATCCCCCAGGAAGTTCCAAGAAAGCACGGCCAGGAAGATGAAAAACCCCGGCCAAAGCACCCAAGGACGGTCGGTAAAGGAAGCGAAGCCGCCCTGTTGCGCCGCCTGGAGCAGGAGCCCCCAGCTGGTGTAAGGCTCCGTCACCCCAAGGCCCAAAAAGGAAAGGCCGCTTTCCCCCAGGATAAAGCCGGGGATGGTGAGGGATAGGCTCACGATCACGTAGCTCGCCGTGGCGGGAAGGACGTGCCGGGCGATGATGCGCCCATCCGAGGCCCCTAGGGCCCGGGCCGCTTGCACGTAGTCCATTTCCCGCACGGAAAGCACAATACCCCGCACCACCCTAGCCAAGCCACCCCAGCCGATGAACCCCAGAAGCCCCACCACCAGGTAGAAGGTGAACAAGGGGTCTATGTTGGTGGGGAAAACCGCCCGCAAGGAGATCAGGAGGAACAGGCTGGGAATGGCGGCGATGATCTCCACCGTGCGCATGATGAGGTCATCGGGGTCAAGGCGCAAAGACTCCCGGAAAACCCGGCGCAGGATGAGGAACACCGCACCCGTAGCCAAAAGGAGCACAATCCCATCCACCAGGAGGGAAAACGCATCCTGCCCTGGGCTCAAGCGGGCGAAGGACCAGGCCAAGTACAAGGCCCCTCCCGCCACCCCGAGCCATAGGGCCAGGCTCAAAGGGCCCAAGAACCACCCCACCCCCCGCCAGGCCCTAGGGGGCAGGGAAAGGGCAAAGGGCCTTCCGGAAAAGTACCCAGCGATGCCCCCAAGCAAAAGCCCCAGGGCAAAGGAAACCAGGGCGGAAAGGATGCCGATGGTCAAGGAAACCTGGCCGCCGTAGACCACCCGGCTAAAGAGGTCGCGGCCAAAGTTGTCGGTGCCCATCAGGAAAATCTTGCCCGGCGCATCCACCCCAAAAAGCCGCAGATCGGAGCGGAAAACCTTGAAAAGGGTATAGGGCTGGTCTGGGGTACGCACGAAAAAGCGGATGTAAAACTTCCCCTGGGTAGGGTCCTCCTCGTATCGGGGCTGGAGGCTCACCGGGTCAATGGTCCGCCGGGTGGCGTAGACGAAGGGGCGGGTAATCCGGCCGGTTTCCGGGTCCACAAAGTGGATACGGGTGGGCGGGTGGTACCCCTTAGGCGGGTAGAGCTCGTAGTAGTTGGGATCGTAAGGGCTAAAGAAACCGGCGAAAGCGGCCATCAGGTAGAGCACCAGGAGGATCCGCCCGCCCCAGACCGCCAGGCGGTGGCGGCGGAACTGGCGCAGAGCCAAGGCTAAGCCGGTGGAAGAAGCCGCGCGTTCCACAAGACCCCCCTATTCATAGCGGATCCTGGGGTCCACCCAGGCCAAAAGCAGGTCGGAAATCAGGTTGCCGATCATGAGAAGAACCAGGCTGACCGTGAGGAAACCGGCGATGACGTAAAGGTCCTGGTTGGCGATGGCATCCAGGAAGAAGGGCGTGATCCCGGGCCAGGCCATGACCACCTCCACGAACCCTGCTCCGGAGATGAGGCTTGGCAAAAGCCCGCCCAAGGTGGCCACAAAGGGGATGACGGCGTTGCGGAAAGCGTGCTTGTAAAGGACCACCCGCTCGGAAAGCCCTTTGGCCCGAGCGGTGCGGATAAAGTCCTGGGAAAGCACCTCCAGCATCTGCCCCCGCATGAGCCGGGAAAGCCCGGCGATGTCGTTGGCCGTGGCCACCAGGATCGGCACCACCGCATGCCAGGCGATGTCCAGCACCTGGCGCAAAGGGGGCATCTGCTCAAAGCCGCTAGACGTCATCCCGGAAACGGGAAACACCAGCACCCCCGTGCGGAACTTAATCTGCAAAAGAACGTAAATGGCGATAAGGGCCAGGAAGAAGCTGGGCACGGAAAGCCCCACGTACGCCAAAAAGGACAAAAGCCTATCCCCAAAGGAATACTGGCGCACGGCCCCGTAAACCCCGATGGGGATGGCCACCAGGTAGAGCAAGAGGGTGGAAGGGATCACGATGACCATGGAGTTCACCACCCGGGGCCAGATCACCTCCAACACCGGGGCTTGGTAGGCGAAGGAATAGCCCAGGTTAAGGTGCAAGAGGTTGTTCATCCAAAGAAGGTACTGCTCGTAGACAGGGCGGTCCAGGCCGAACTGGGAGCGCAGCCTGGCAATGGTTTCGGGTGTGACCTTAGGATCTAACTCCAGCTGGGTTAGGTAGTCCCCCGGGGCCATTTGGATGATAAGGAAGGCGAGGAAGGTGGCCCCGAAAAAGGTGGGGATCAGGTAGAGGATGCGCCGAAGGATGTAGGCGGTCATGGGCTTCCCAAATGACCCCCGGGGCCTTTGGCCCCGGGGGATGCCGGATTTAGCTCATTTCTTGATGAAGGTGAGTTCCAGCTGCCGCGAGCCCCAGATGGCGCTGATGATGGCTTCCGGGTGCTCCCCGCCCAAGCGGTTGTTCCAAGCGGTATGGTAGTTGGGCCCAGCGATGTAGATGACGGGGAGGAGCTGAGCCTCGATCTCCTGCATGCGGTAACCGATCTCCACCCGTTTCTTGAAGTCCAGCTCGGTGCGGCCGCGGGAGTAAAGGGCGTCCAACTGGGTCTCCCGGGGGTCCAGGCACTGACCCGACTTGTTCCACATGTGTAGGTTGCCCTTGCAGGGCACCACGTTGGAACCAAAGGGCCAGTCCAGGCCCCCGCCCGAGAGGCCGATGATGATGGCGTCAAAGGGCCGGTCTGGACCGGAGGAGAGGAGCTGCCCCACCAGGGTGTTGAAGTCGATGGCGGTGAAGTTGACCTTCACCCCCACCTTCTTGGCCTCGTCCACGATGAGCTTGGCAATCTGCTCCCGCTGAGGGTTGCCGGCGTTGGTGGAGAGGTTGAACTCCAGCCTCCGGCCCTTGCTGTCCACCAAGTACCCCTCCCGGTCCTTCCGGGTGAAGCCAAGCTCAGCGAGGAGCTTGGCCGCCTGCTGCGGGTTGTACTCGTACTTGGGCACCTTGGGGTTCACCCACTGGGTGAGCACGGGGTAAACGCTGGAGTACATGGGGGTACCCAGACCGCCGTAGACGATCTCCACCACCGCCTGGCGGTTCACCAGGTGGCTCATGGCCCGGCGGAACTTCTCCGAGCGGAAGAGGCTTTGCTTGAAGAGGTCGGAGGCTTTGTTCCAGTTGAAGACCATGAACTGGCTGCTGGCCACCGGGGAGGCGTTCACCTTAATGGTGGCGTCCAGACGGCCCGCCTGGATGGCCTGGCGGATCTGGGAAATGTGGTCCACAGTGGTGACTTCGAAGAAGACGTCTGTGTTGCCCGCTAGAAACTCCGCTAGGGCGGCGTTGACGTCCTTTACGATCTTGATCTCGTAGCGGTCCAGGTAAGGCAAGGGGTTCCCCGCCTCGTCCTTGTTCCATTCCCCGAAGACGGGGTTCCGCTTCAGCACCAAACGCTCCCCTGGCCGGTAGCTCTCCACAAGCCAAGGCCCCGCCGAAACGATGTTCTCGGGCTTCTCGTTCAGCGTCCACATCTTCTTGATCCCCTCGGCCCCCTCCTTCTGGTAGACAGGCCCGAAGATGTGGGCGGGCCAGGGGGTAAAGGAAGCCACATTCAAAGCCTCGGCATCCGTTTTGGGGTAGATGAAGCGGAGGGTGTAATCGTCAATCTTCCGCAAGGTGATGGGCTTGCCGTCGATGAAGAAGGAGTCATAGCTGTTGGAGCCCACCGCCTTGTCGGTGTGGATGCGCCAGGTCATGATCCAGTCGTCGGCGGTAATGGGGCGGCCGTCGGACCACTTCATGCCCCGGCGGATTTTGAAGGTAATTTCCAGCTTGTTGGGACTGATGCTAAAGGACTCCGCCATGTAGGGGATCCAGTCCCCGGTGGTGGGGTCACGGCGCACCAGGCCGTAAGGGGAGATGGTATCCGGGACATTGGTCGCCTCGGCGGTGATGAAGGGGTTAAAGGTCCGGAAGTCGGAGATCACCGCCCTCCGCAGGGTACCTCCCCGCTTGACCTCGGACGGCTTGGCCACGGTCCACTTCTGCGGCCAAACGAAGGTCTGGGCGCTGGCCACCTCGGCCAAAGCGATAAAGCTTACCACCAAAGCTAGAA
The DNA here is from genome assembly GCF_040363165.1 of Thermus sp. LT1-2-5. Classification (NCBI taxonomy): domain Bacteria; kingdom Thermotogati; phylum Deinococcota; class Deinococci; order Thermales; family Thermaceae; genus Thermus; species Thermus javaensis. The sequence goes on from NZ_BSRG01000003.1 coordinate 81,709, forward strand.
CCTTTCTCATGTTTTCGCCTCCATCTGCCTTACGGCGCTAAGGCTACACGTTCCATTTAGACCCTGTCAAGCACGCTTGACCCGTGGGGGGGTTCGTGAAAAAATCCCCTGCATAAGGAGGCGGCCATGAAAGCGGTGGTCATGGAGGCGAGAGGCGGCCCGGAGGTGCTCAAGGCAGCGGAGGTGCCTACACCGGAGCCGGGCCCTAAGGAGGTGCGCTTACGGGTGAAGGCGGCGGCCCTCAACCACCTGGACGTCTGGGTGCGCAAGGGCGTGGCGAGTCCCAAGCTTCCCCTCCCCCACGTGCTTGGCGCCGATGCCAGCGGGGTGGTGGAAGCGGTGGGCCCAGGGGTCACGGCCTTTGCCCCGGGGGACGAGGTGGTGGTGAACCCCGGCCTTTCCTGCGGCCACTGCGAACGCTGCCTGGCAGGAGAGGACAACCTTTGCCCAAGGTACGAGATCCTGGGGGAACACCGCTGGGGAGCGTACGCAGAGTATCTGGTGGTGCCCGAGACGAACCTTCTCCCCAAGCCTAAGAACCTGTCCTTTGAGGAGGCAGCGGCCATCCCCCTGACCTTCCTCACCGCCTGGCAGATGGTGGTGGACAAGCTCCAGGTCCGCCCCGGGGAGGACGTGCTGGTCATGGCGGCGGGAAGCGGGGTGAGCGTGGCCGCCATCCAGATCGCCAAGCTCCACGGGGCCCGGGTCATCGCCACGGCGGGCTCCGAGGACAAGCTCAGGAAAGCCCGGGAACTGGGAGCGGACGAGGGGGTGAACTACACCCACCCCGAATGGTTTAAGGAGGTGCGCCGCCTTACCGGGGGTAAGGGGGCAGACAAGGTGGTGGACCATACCGGCGCCCTTTACTTTGAAGGGGTAATCAAGGCCACGGCCAACGGGGGTAGGATCGCCATCGCCGGGGCCTCCTCGGGGTACGAGGGGACCCTGCCCTTTGCCCACGTGTTCTTCCGCCAGCTTTCCATCTTGGGCTCCACCATGGCTTCCAAAAGCCGCCTTTATCCCATTTTGCGCTTCGTTGAGATGGGAAAGCTTCGGCCCGTGGTGGGCCAGGTGCTCCCCTTGGAGGAAGCGGCAGAAGGCCATCGGCTTTTGGAGGAGCGGCGGGTATTTGGCAAGGTGGTGCTTCGGGTAGACTAAGGCGTTTTGTCCCTTTCCCGAAGGGAGCCCAGGCTACGGGCCCTGGGCGTAAAATGCCAGGCGAGGTGGCACCCATGGAACACACGGACGTGATCATCATCGGCGCAGGACCAGTAGGGCTTTTCGCAGGCTTTTACGTGGGCATGCGGGGGCTTACCTTCCGCTTTGTGGACCCTCTGCCGGAACCTGGGGGACAGCTCGCCGCTTTGTACCCGGAAAAGTACATCTACGACGTGGCGGGCTTTCCTAAGGTATACGCCAAGGACCTGGTGCGGGGCTTGGTAGAACAGGTAGCCCCCTTTAACCCCGTCTACAACCTAGGGGAACGGGCGGAAACCCTGGAACGGGAGGGGGACCTCTTTAAGGTGACCTCCTCCCTGGGCAACACCTACACGGCTAAGGCGGTGATCATCGCCGCAGGGGTGGGGGCTTTCGAGCCCAGGCGGATCGGCGCCCCAGGGGAGAAGGAATTTGAAGGCAAAGGGGTCTATTACGCGGTAAAGACCAAGGCAGAGTTCCAAGGTAAGCGGGTTCTCATCGTAGGCGGGGGGGATAGCGCCGTGGACTGGGCCCTCAACCTGCTGGACACCGCCAAGGAGATCACCCTCATCCACCGTAGGCCCCAGTTCCGGGCCCACGAGGCCAGCGTGAAGGAGCTTTTCAAGGCGGCGGAGGAAGGAAAGCTCTCCGTCCTTACCCCCTACGAGGTGCGGCGGATAGAAGGGGACACCTGGGTGAAGAGGGCGGTGATTTTCCACAACCAAACCCAGGAGGAAAGAGCGTTGGAGGTGGATGCCGTCTTGATCTTGGCAGGTTACCTCACCAAGCTGGGCCCCTTGGCCAACTGGGGCCTGGCGTTGGAAAAGAACAAGATCAAGGTAGACACCACCATGGCCACCAGCATTCCAGGAGTTTACGCCTGTGGGGACATCGTCACCTACCCGGGAAAGCTTCCCCTCATTGTCCTTGGGTTCGGTGAGGCCGCCATCGCCGCCAACCACGCCGCCGCCTACGCCAACCCAGCCCTCAAGGTGAACCCGGGCCACTCCTCCGAAAAGGCGGAGGAGAAATCCCCCGCCTGAAACCCCTTCGCCCCAGAGCCACCCTCTGGGGGGCGTTTTTGCCCTATCATGGGGGCATATGCGGGTTGCCCTCTTCATTGACGGTTCGTACATGTACCTGGCGGCCAAGCGCCTCGGGTGGAACGTGGATCACCGGCGGGTACTCACCCAGTTCGCCACGCCGGAGCAGCTGTACAACGCCTTTTACTACGTGCCCGTCACCGACCCGGAGGACGAACGGCAACAACGCTTCATTGACGCCCTGGTCTTTATGGGCTACACGGTGCGAAGCCGCTTGACCCGGGGGGAGGCCCGTTTTGAGGCCATGATGGCCACGGACCTTCTCACCACCGCTCCCCGCTGGGACCGAGCCATCGTGGCCAGCGGCTCCGGGGACTTGGCCCACACCTTCGCCGCGCTCCGCGCCATGGGCAAGGAGGTCCACCTCCTAGGCCTGCACGAACTCGCTGATTTGGAGCTCCGCAACCAGGCGGACCGCTTCCTTAACCTGCCCGAGTGGCGGGAAGTGCTGGAACGGACCCTGGGGGGCCGGCGTACCTACGTGGGCTATCCCGTGGAGGCCACGGTGGAGGTGCCCCCCGCCACGGTGGAGGAGGGCAAGCCCTAAAAGGGCCATGCCCCTTGGTCCTTGGCTCGTCCTGATCTTGGCGGGCCTACTTTTTTTCGCCCTACCCAACTTCCCCGAACCCACCCCTGCCCCCAACTTACGGGCCCTTCTCCCCTACCCTAAGGCGGTCCAGGAAAGGCTGGTGGCTTTGCATTTGCGTAACAAGGCAAGCTTGCACCTCCTTCTAGGGGAAAAAGCGGCCCGGGCCTATGACCGCTTAGTGCGCCTGGAACTGAGCAACCAACGGGCGGGCAAACGATCCGCCTTCAGCGAGCCCGAGGGTGCCCTCTGGGCCGCCCAGAGGTGGGTGGAGGCTATCGGCCAGGCCCACCGGGGGCGGAGGGTGGACCTGCATGGCCTTCCCACCGCCCCTCACCACGTCCTGCCCCATGCTAGGGAAATCCGGGCGGCGGCGGGGGCGTTGCGCATCCCGCCGGGGACGCTGGCGGCCATCGTGGACAACGAGCAGTACGGCGGGGACAAAGCCTTGGGGCTTTCCCGGGGGGTGCGGGAGGCGGCGGACGCCCTCGCCCAGGACCTGGCGGCGCTCCAGGGCCAGGCCCCCTTTAGCCGCACCTTGGGCCTGGCCCAGATGAGCTGGGAAGACGCCCTCAAGCAGGAGGAACGGCTGAGGCGCTTTGGGGCTTGGGACCCCGCAAGGCCTTTCCCCCGCACCGAGGCCGAGGCCCGGGCCGCCTTGGAGGACGCCTACCTCAACCTCCTCTTCACCGCAAGCCGCCTCAGGGGCTACTTCAACGCCATTCTGGGCCTTCCGCCCGGGGATATGCGGGTCCTCGAGGACCCCTGGCTTTACTACTTAGGCCCCGCTTGGCACAACTACCCCTTGCGGGCGCAGAACCTGGAAACCTGGGAGGATAGCTTCCACGGCTTCTTCAAAGGCCTTCTTTACCAGGTGGTCCTCGAGGGGCACTGGCACCTGGAAGGCCAGACCCTCCTTCCCTTGAAGGCGTTTGGCCCCGGGACCGAGGCCCCGCCCACCTCCTACCCGCCCCGCCTTTTACCCTAGACCCGCTCCATCCAAGGAAGGGGCTCCCCCGGGGGGAGGACGGGCCAGCGCCCCTCGCGCATGTGCCGGAAGATGGCCTCCACCGCCCTTTCCGCTTCCTCCACCCAGGCGCTTGGGTAAAGGGGCCGTTTCGCCAGAAACTCCTCCCGATCAAACACCTGGCAGGTGTGGTCCGCCCGGCACTTCACATCTAGTTCCAGGTCGTACTGGCGAAAAGCCTTCCCCGTCCACTCCGCCGGGGTCTGCACGTTCCAGTAGTATTCCAAGACCTTGCCTTGGCGAACGTCAGGCCCCCCAGAGTACCAGGCCCCAGGGAAGAAGGCCACGTAGGCATCGTGGTCCAGGACCACAGACCGCCCCTTGGCCACGTGGTGGAACACCCCACCTTGGGGCAAGAGGGTAAGGACGCCCTCCGGCCGCACCTCCACCACCCGGGCTTCCCAATGGTAGTGAAGAACCTCTTCCGGGTACTTCCAAAACTCCACCCGGACCCATTCCCCTGGGGCGAGGGGCCAGCTCACCGCTTGGTGCTGATGCCCAAGACCTTGTACAAGGCGCAAAAGCCGGTTATGGCCGTGAAGAGGAGGACCACGGCCACGATCCCCAAGATCCAGTTCCAAGGAGAAGCGGACTGGAAGGCGAAGTAGAAGAGAACCAGGGCCAGAACAAAGCGGATGACCCGGTCGGTGGTGCTCTCGTTCACCGTCATGCCTTTCACCTCCGTTTTAGAGTTTATACCTTCCCGGGAAAGACGTTTGGCCCTTAGGGCACCCTGTGCTAAAATAAGCCCTTGGCGCGGGCCGTTAGCTCAATCGGTCAGAGCGGCCGGCTCATAACCGGTTGGTTGCAGGTTCAAGTCCTGCACGGCCCACCAAGAAGGCCCCTTGGGGGCCTTTTCCTTTTGGCAGAATGGGGGTATGGAGGCTTTGGAAGCTTTCCAGCTCCTGGACTTACGGGTGGGGCAAGTGGTCAAGGCGGAACCCCACGAGAAGGCGAGAAAGCCCAGCTACAAACTTTGGGTGGACCTGGGGCCCCTGGGGGTCAAGCGGAGCTCGGCCCAAATCACCGACCTCTACACCCCAGAAACCCTGGTGGGCCGCCTGGTGGTCTGCGCCGTGAACCTGGGTACCCGGGTCATCGGGGGCTTCCCCTCGGAGGTCCTGGTCCTAGGCGTGAAGGATGGGGAGGGCCGGGTGGTCCTCCTCACCCCCGAGCGGGCGGTGCCCCTGGGGGAAAAGGTCTTCTAGAGGGTCCGGGTCACCTTGCGGAGGTGCCGGGGCCGGTCGGGGTCCTGCCCCCGGGCCCGGGCCAGGGCTTCGGCCAAGGGGTAAAAGGCCTGGATGAGGAGCAAGGGGGTAAGCTCTGGCCCCAAGGCCACGGGCAGGGCCAAGGGGGTATGGGCCAGGGCTAAGGCGTCGGGCTCGGGGGAGAGGACGAGGAGGTGGGCGCCCTTGGCCCTTAGGCCCTCCAGGGTCTTTAGCGTTTCCTCCAGGGCCTCGTCCTTCTGCGCCAAGGCCAAAACGGGAAAGCCCTCCTCCAAAAGGGCCTGGGGCCCGTGGAGAAACTCTGCCAAGGAAAACCCCTCGGCGTGGAGGGCCGCCACCTCCTTGAGCTTTAAAGCCGCCTCCAAGGCCACGGGGAAGGTGAAGCCCCGGCCCAAGACGAAGAGGTTTTCCACCTCCTCCAAGTACCCCAGGTCCCCCTGGGGCGCCAGGGCCTGGCTCAAGGCCTCGGGCAAGGCGGGCAGGGTTTGCCGAAGCCTGGGGTCTTCCAGGGTATGGGCGAGGAGGTGGGCCGTGGCCGCCAGCATGGCGAGAAAGCTCTTGGTGGCCGCCACCGCCTTCTCCTCCCCCGCATGGAGGGGCAAGACCACCTCCGCCGCCTGGGCCAGGGGGCTTTCCTCCCGGTTCACCAAGGCCACGGTGAGGACCCCCCTTTCCCGGTAAGCCCGCACCACCTCCAAGAGGTCTGGGCTCTCCCCGCTTTGGCTGTAGGCGAGGAGCAAGGCGGGGTGAGGGAGCCTAGGCCGCGCCCGGTAGAGGGTGAGGACGGAAGGGGCTAAGGAGAGCACGGGCCATTCCAGGCGCGCCTCGAGGAGGTACTTGGCAAAGAGAGCCGCATGGTCTGAGCTCCCCCGGGCCACCGTGAGGACCAAGGCCGGGGGCCTCCGCCGGAGGAAGGCGGCGAGGCTTCTCACCTCGGCCTCGTTCTCCCTTAGAAGCCGCTCCACCACCTGAGGGGCTTCCTCCGCCTCGTGGCGCATGAACGAAGCCATGTGCCCCATTGTAGCCCGCCCACCCTACCTCCTTCCCCCTGGGGGTGGTATACTTCCACGGATGGACCGCATCGTCATCCGGGGCGCCAGGGAGCACAACCTGAAGAACATCAGCCTCGAGCTCCCCCGAGGCAAGTTCATCGTCATCACCGGGGTGTCGGGCTCGGGCAAGAGCACCCTAGCCTTTGACACCATCTACGCCGAGGGGCAGAGGCGCTACGTGGAAAGCCTTTCCAGCTACGCCCGCCAGTTCCTCGGGGTCATGGACAAGCCGGAGGTGGAGAGCATCGAAGGCCTCTCCCCCGCCATCTCCATCGATCAGAAGACCACGAGCCACAACCCCCGCTCCACCGTGGGCACCGTCACCGAAATCCACGATTACCTCCGCCTCCTCTTCGCCCGGGTAGGGCAGGCCCACTGCCCCACCTGCGGCCGCCCCATCGAGAAGCAGTCCGCCAGCGAGATCACCGACCGCCTCCTCACCAAACCCGCGGGTACCCGGGCGGTCCTGATGGCTCCCCTGGTGCGGGGGAGGAAGGGAGAATACCGCAAGCTGTTCCAGCAACTCATGAAGGAGGGCTACGCCCGGGTGCGGGTGGACGGGGTGATCTACCTCCTGGAGGAGGCGCAAAACCTCAACCTGGAAAAGTACGAGAAGCACGACATAGACCTGGTGATTGACCGGGTGGTCCTCAAGGAGGAGGAGCGCCCCCGCATCGCCGAGGCGGTGGAGCTGGCCCTCCTTCGGGGCGAAGGCCTCATGCGGGTCCTTTACCTCGAAAGCGGCGAGGAGGAGCTTTTCTCGGAAAAGTTCGCCTGCCCCGAGCACGGAAGCGTCCTGGAGGAGTTGGAACCCCGCATCTTCTCCTTCAACGCCCCCTACGGGGCCTGCCCCGCCTGCTCCGGCCTCGGCTACAAGCGGGAGTTTGACCCGGAGCTGGTGGTGAACCCCGAGCTCTCCTTGGCGGAAGGGGCCATCCTGCCCTGGGCCCGGGGGCGGGACACGGGGCGGAGCTACCTCTGGGACCGCCTGCGGGCCCTTTCCGAGCACCTGGGCTTTGACCTCAAGACCCCCTTTAAGGACCTGCCGGAAGCGGCCAAGAAGGCGGTGCTCTACGGCCTGCCCGAGCCCTTTGAGGTGGTCTTCCGCCGGGGGGGGAAGGAAACCTTCCGGGTGGAGGTTCATTACGAAGGGGTCATCCCCTGGCTGGAGAAGCGCTACCAGGAGGCGGAGTCCGAAGGGGTGCGGGAGGTCTTGGAAAGCTTCATGTCCCTGAAGCCCTGCCCCGTCTGCGGGGGCACCCGCTACAAGAAGGAGGTGCTCTCGGTGAAGGTGGCGGGGAAGAACATCGCCGAGGTGTCCGCCTTGCCCGTGCGGGAGGCCTTGGCCTTCTTTCAGGGCCTCGAGGAAGACCTTTCCCCCTTCCAGGCCCAGATCGCCCGGCCCATCCTGCGGGAGATCGTGGAAAGGCTCGGCTTCCTGGTGGGGGTGGGCCTGGACTACCTCACCCTGGACCGGGCCGCCAACACCCTGTCCGGGGGGGAGGCGCAACGCATCCGCCTGGCCACTCAGGTGGGGAGCGGCCTCACCGGGGTGCTCTACGTCCTGGACGAGCCCTCCATCGGCCTCCACCCCCGGGACAACCAGCGCCTCATCGCCACCCTGAAGCGCCTGCAGTCCCTGGGCAACACCCTCATCGTGGTGGAGCACGACGAGGAAACCATGCGGGCCGCCGACTGGATCGTGGACATGGGCCCGGGGGCGGGCATCCACGGGGGGGAGGTGGTGGCCCAAGGGCCCTTGGAGGAAATCCTGAAAAGTCCCCAAAGCCTCACCGGAGCCTACCTCAGGGGCGAGAAGAAGATCCCCGTGCCCAAGGAGCGGCGCAAGGGGAACGGGAAGTGGCTGGTGCTCCGGGGCGCCCGGGAGCACAACCTGAAAAACGTCACCCTGCGCATCCCCTTGGGCCGCTTCGTGGCGGTGACGGGGCCTTCGGGAAGCGGCAAGAGCACCCTGATCCACGACGTCCTCTACGCCGCCCTAGCCCAAAAGCTCATGCGGGCCAAGGCCACCCCAGGGGCCTACGAAGCCTTGGAGGGGGTGGAGCACCTGGACAAGGTCATCGAGATCGACCAGTCCCCCATCGGCCGCACCCCCCGCTCTAACCCCGCCACCTACACGGGGATCTTCGACGAGATCCGCGACCTCTTCGCCAAGACGCCGGAGGCCAGAAAGCGGGGCTACGGGCCCGGGCGCTTTTCCTTCAACGTCAAGGGGGGGCGGTGCGAGGCCTGCGGCGGCGACGGCACGGTGAAGATCGAGATGCTCTTCCTTCCCGACCTCTACGTGCCCTGCGAGGTGTGCAAGGGCAAGCGCTACAACAAGGAAACCTTGGAGGTGAAGCTCAGGGGGAAGAGCATCGCCGACGTCCTAGACATGACCGCCGAGGAGGCCCTGGAGTTTTTCCAAAACGTTCCCACCATCGCCCGCAAACTTCAGCTCATGGTGGACGTGGGGCTAGGCTACATGCGCCTGGGCCAGCCCTCCCCCACCCTTTCCGGCGGCGAGGCCCAACGCATCAAGCTGGCCACAGAATTGGGGCGCAAGGCCACGGGCCGCACCCTTTACATCCTGGACGAGCCCACCACGGGCCTCCACTTTGAGGACGTGGCCAAGCTCCTCTCCGTCCTCCACCGCCTGGTAGACGCTGGGAACACCGTGGTGGTCATTGAGCACAACCTGGACGTGGTGAAGACGGCGGACTGGGTCATTGACCTGGGCCCCGAAGGGGGGGATAGGGGCGGGGAAATCGTGGCCGAGGGCACCCCCGAGGAGGTGGCCCTTTCGGGAAGCCCCACCGGGGTCTTCCTGGCGCGGATCCCCGAGATTGCCGAGAGAATCCAGGTGGGGGCGAGATAAGCGCTCATCTTGCTCTCTTACGACCTAGACCAGTAAAGTGGCCTAGGCGTTGGACCGGGAGGAATCATGCGGGTACTGGTTACAGGCGGTGCGGGTTTCATCGGCAGCCATATTGTGGAAAGCCTATGGCGGGAAGGGGTGGAGGTGGCGGTCCTAGACAGCCTGGCCACGGGCAAGCGGGAAAACGTACCCCAGGGCCTTTACTTTTACAAGGTGGACCTCAGGGACAAGGAGGGGCTAGAGCGGGTCTTCCGCGAGTTCCGCCCCACCCATGTGTCCCACCAGGCGGCCCAGGCCTCGGTCAAGGTGAGCGTGGAAAACCCGGTCCTGGACTTCGAGGTGAACCTCCTGGGGGGGCTTAACCTCCTCGAGGCCTGCCGCAAGTGGGGGGTGGAGAAGCTCCTTTTCGCCTCCACCGGCGGGGCCATCTACGGTGAGGTGCCCGAGGGAGAGGCCGCCGAGGAAACCTGGCCCCCCAGGCCCAAAAGCCCCTACGCCGCAAGCAAGGCGGCCTTTGAGCACTACCTTTCCGCCTATGGGCAAAACTTTGGCCTCAAGTGGGTGGCCTTGCGCTACGCCAACGTCTACGGGCCCCGCCAAGACCCCCACGGGGAGGCGGGGGTGGTGGCCATCTTTGCGGAAAGGGTCCTCAAGGGAGAGCCCGTCACCCTCTACGCCCGCAAGACCCCAGGTGACGAGGGGTGCGTGCGGGACTACATCTACGTGGAGGACGTGGTGCGGGCCCACAACCTAGCCCTAAGGAGCCTGGAAGGGGTGTACAACGTGGGTACTGGGGAAGGCCACACCACCCGAGAGGTCCTGGAAGCAGTGGTGGAGGCGGCGGGAAAAGCGCCAGAGGTAAAGTACGCCCCCCCGCGCCCAGGGGACCTGGAGCGGAGCGTCCTCTCCCCCCTAAAGCTCATGGCCCACGGCTGGCAGCCCCAGGTGGGCTTTGGGGAGGGCATCCGGCGCACGGTGGAGTATTTCCGGGAGCGTTGACATACCCCCTCCCCCTATTGGAAGATAGGGGGTATGAGCGCACGCCTTTTCCACCCGGGTTGGTTCGCAGCGGTCATGGGGGGAAGCGGAGTGGCCTTGGTCCTGGCCCGGTTCGAAGCCTGGAGCCTTGGGGTTTTGGCCTACGGCCTCACGGCCCTGCTCTTCGCCCTCAGCCTGGGCTTCTTCTTGGCCAAGCTCCTCCGCCACCCGAACCAGGTGTGGCGGGAACTCCACCACCCCCTCCTTTCCCAGCTCTACGCCACATTTCCCTTAGCCTTCCTCCTATTCTCCCTGGCAAGCCTCAAGGTGGCAGGGCTCACAACGCTAGCCTTGGGTCTTTTCCTCACGGGGGCGCCCCTTGTCCTCCTCACCAGCCTTCTCCTAGGGTATTTGGTCTTCACCCGAATGCGCCTTCCCTTTGAGGCCGCCAACGGCACCTGGTTTATCCCCCCCGTTTCCACCCTGGTGGTGCCCCTTACCGGGGGACCCCTCCTGCCCCTCCTAGGCCCCTGGAAGCTGGAAGCGTTGTACTGGATGCTCATGTTTCTGGGCCTAGGGTATGTCCTCTTTCTCTGGGTAGGAGCCACCCTTTTTAGCCGCCTCTACGTCCACGAGCGCCCAGCTCCCGAGCTCACGCCGAGCCTTTTCATCGGTCTTGCTCCCGTGGGGGTAGGAATCCTCGCCCCCTTAAGCCTCCTGGAAGGGGCCCGGGCAGCAGGGCTTTACGGGGGGAACCTCGAGGGCCTCTACCTCCTGGGAGCCACCCTTTGGGGGCTTGGGGGCTGGTGGTTGGTGCTTGCCCTAGCCTTGATGGGGGAAACCTTCTTGCGGGAGAAAAAGCCGCTTCCCTTCGGTCCTGGCCTTTGGAGCCTGGTCTTTCCCTTGGCCGCCTTCACCCTGGCCACCCGGGCTTTGGCGGAAGGCCTCGATAGCCTCCTTTTCCTCTGGCTGGCGTCAGGGCTTCTGCTCCTCCTGCTCGCCTTCTACCTCGCCCTCCTCCCCAAGACCCTGCAAGCCTTCTTGACCCTCCGGGTGCTCCAAGAGGAGGTGCCTACGGGCCAAGCGCACCCGGGCCCTCAGGGCAGCTAGGGCCTTTCGGTCCTCTTTAAGGCGCCTCTTGGCCTCCTTGAGCGCCCGCTCCCGCGCCCCCGGGCCTACGCCCCCCAAGACCTCGCGCCGGCCGAAGAAGGCAGGCAGGTTCATCCAGGCCACTAGCTCTTCCTGCTCCACACCCAAGAGCTCCGGCCGCACCCCCGGTAGGGCCCCCTGTACCCGGCGGTAGGCCTCGGGGAGGGGCACTCCTTTGCGCACCAAAAGGTCCACCACTTCCGAGGCCAAGACCTCGGGGGAGAGGGCCTCGAGGAGAAGGTCCGGGGCGAAACGGCTCTCCTCCAGGGCCACCCGGGTGAGCTCCAAGGCCGCCTCCCCCTCGGCCAAAAGGGCGGCCAAGGGCTCCAAGGCCCCCGTGGAGTGGTCGTTGAGGTCGGTGAAGGGGGTGTTGTGGTTGAGATGGGCCAAAACCCCCGCCCCGCCCACCAGGTTCCCGGCCCGGATGCGGGCGTGCTCCAGCACCACGGGGTTGCGCTTCTGCGGCATGAAGCTGGACCCCTGGGCCAGGCTTTCCCCCACCACAAAGGCCCCCCGGGCCGCCCAGGCCAAGAGGTCGGTGAGGAAGCGGGAGAGGCTTGTCCCCATGCCCGCCAGGGCGAAGGCGAGCTCCAGGGCGTAGTCCCCGGCAGCCACGGCGTCCAGGGTGTGCTCCACCGGTCCCTGGAAGCCCAAAAGGGCCGCCAGGCGGGCGCGGTCCACCGGGTAAGGGCTTCCCGCCAAGGCGCTTGCCCCCAAGGGGGAGCGGTCCAGGGTAGAAAGGGCGTGGATGAGCCTCCGGTAATCCCGCTCCAAGAGCGCCTCCACCCCAAGGAGGTAGTGGTCCAGGGTGGAGGGCTGGGCCGGCTGGTGATGGGTGGCCAGCACGAGGGGCACGCCAAAGTGAACCTCCGCCAGGCGAAGAAGGGCGCGCCGTAGCCGCCAAAAATCGCCCAAAAGGGCGATGACCTGGTCCCGCAAGTAGGCGCGGAACACGGTGAGGTCCAGGTCGTTGCGGGAAAGCCCGCGGCGCACCGCCCCCGCCACCTCCTCTCCCCAGTGCTCGGCCAGCTGGAGCTGGATGGAAAAGAAGACGTCCTCCACCTCCCCGGTGAAGCTGGGCAGGGGCAAGGTGCGAAGCTCCCGCAACGCCGCCACCGCCTCCTTGGCCTTGGGTACCCCCAGGCGGGCGAGCTCTAGGGCGTAAGCGGTGAGGGCGTCAAAGAAGTGGGGCACCAGATGCTCCCGGGCGAAGCGGTAATGGGGCGCCAAAACGTGGCGGCGGTAGACCCCGTGCCAGCGCATGCTCCCATCCTAGGACGAAAACGCCTCGGTTGACGTGGTTTACGGTGCGTGTTATGTTGACCGCAAGCAAAGCGGGAAGGAGGCGAACATGAAGCGCAGGGAGTTTTTGCGGAAAGTCGGCGTGGGTTCCTTGTTGGCCTTGGGCATGCCCTACATCGCCTTGGCCCAGGCTAGACCGGTGAAGCTCGCCACCCTCTTGCCCCTCACGGGGCCCTTCGCCTTCGCCGGCAACGCCGGGCGGGAAGGTTTCGTAGACGGGGTGGACTACGTGAACGAGATCCTGGGGGGCATCGGCGGCCGTAGGCTGGAACTTATCGTGGAGGACACGGGCTACGACGTGGCCAAGGGCACCGCCGCCTTCAACCGCGTCCTCTCCCGGGAACGGCCCGAGGAGCTCCTTTTTGTCTACGGGGACTCTACTGGGCTGTCCAAGGCCTTGGCTCCCGAGATCGCCCGCCTAGGCCTCCCCTACTCCGCCACCAGCTTCGCCAACGAGCTGGCCGACCCCAAAACCTACCCCACCATCTTCGTCTTCGGCCCCACCTACAACGACATGATGGAGGCCCTTTTGCGCCAAATCCGCCTGGAGAAGGCCCGAGCCCGCATCGCCCTGGTCTACTCCAACACGGAGTTCGGGCGCGACCCCATCCCCTACGTGAAGGAGCGGGCCAAAGCCTTGGGCATGGAAGTCGTGCACGAGGAAGTGACCCCCGCCGCCTTCACCGACGCCACCCCCGTGGTCCTGAACCTGCGCCGGTCCAACCCCGACTACGTGATCCTCCAAGGCTACGCCCTTTCTGTGGAGCCCCTCATTCTGCGCACCGCCCGGGAGCAGGGCCTGCAGGCCCGCTTCATGGGCACCTACTACTCGGCGGAGCTCGCCCTCATCCAACGGGCGGGCCCGGCGGCAGAGGGGTTCACCGTCACCTACCACAACGCCTACTGGTACGACACCCTGGTGCCCGCGGTGGAGGAAATGCGCAAGTTCCGCCAGCGCAAGGGGCGGGACACCTCTTACCGCCCCACCTACTACATGGGTAGCCTGGCCGTAGCCCTGGCGGTGGCGGAGGCCATGCGCCGGGCAGCGGGGGCGGGGAAGCTCACCCGGGCCGGGGTGGTGGAGTACCTGGAAAAGCTTGGGGACTACAATGGCTTGGGCCTGCAGCGGAGCTACCAGTTTGTGAACCACCGCCTGCCCTACACCAAGCTCTACCGGGCGAGCGCCAAGGACGGCCGCTTCAACGCCATCACCGACTGGATCAAGCTGGCCTAAAGGCCCCGCACCCTTTTTGGCCCGCCTTCTTGGAGGATTCGTGTCCGACCTCCTGCCTTACCTCATCGGCGGCCTAGCCAACGGCGCCCTCTACGGCCTTTTAGCCTTGGGGTTCGTCTTGGTCTACCGGGCCACCAGCGTGGTCAACTTCGCCATCGGGGAGTTTCTCCTGGTGGGGGCTTACCTCACCTACACCTTCGCCCTTTTCCTGCCCCTAGGGCTCGCCATCCTAGCCGCCTTGCCCTTCGCCTTCCTCTTCGGCGTGTTGGTGGAACGGGGCTTCGTGCGGCCCCTCTTGGGCCGGAACGTGGTGGCGGTGATCATGGCCACCATCGGCCTGGCGGCTACCTTGGACGGCGGGGTGCAGCTCCTGTGGGGGCCGGACCTCAAGTACCTCTCGGGAAGCCTCCCCAACCTGGGCTTCCAAGTGGGGGAGGTCTTCGTTTCTTCCCGGGCGGTGTGGAACCTCCTTCTAGCCCTCCCCTTGGGCCTTGGCCTCCTGTGGCTTCTAAGGCGGAGCAAGTACGGCGTCTTGGTGCGGGCCATCTCCGAGCGGGAGGTGGCCGCCTTGGCCCTGGGCATCCCCACCGCCCGGGTCCTGGCCGGGGTCTGGGGGGTTTCCGCCCTTTTGGCCACCTTGGCGGGGGCGCTTTTGGCGGTGGCGAGCGGGGTGGGGCATAACCTGGTCTTCTTCGGCATGAAGGTCTTCCCCGTGGCCATCCTGGGGGGACTGGACTCCGTGGGCGGGGCGCTTTTGGCTGGGTTTTTGCTCGGGGTGTTGGAAGCCCTTTCCCAACGCTACCTGGAGCCCTTCCTCCCCGGCTTCACCGAGGCCTTGCCCTTTTTGGTGGTGCTTTTCGTCCTCCTCGTTCGGCCCTATGGACTGTTGGGCGAGCGGCAGATAGAGAGGGTGTGATGCTGTCCGTGGAGAACCTCAAGGTGGTGTACCGCGGGGTAATCCTGGCCCTAGACGGGGTTTCCCTGGAGGTGGGGACAAAGGAGGCGGTAGCCCTCTTGGGCCCCAACGGGGCTGGGAAAAGCTCCTTGGTGCGGGCCGTGGCCGGGCTACTCCCCAAGTTTGAGGGGCGGGTGCTGGACGGGCACATCCGCTTCCTCGGCCAGGACACCACCCACCTGGACCCCGTGCGCCTTTCCCGCATGGGCCTCACTGCGGTTCTGGAAGGAAGGCCCCTCTTCCGCTACCTCACCCCGGTGGAAAACCTGGTGGCGGCGGGCCACCGCCTGAGCCCCAAGGAGCTCAAGGAAGGGATGGAGGAGGTCTTCGCCCGCTTTCCCCGCCTTTACGAGCGCCGCCACGAGCAGGCGGGCTACCTCTCCGGAGGAGAGCAGCAGATGCTCCTTCTGGGCATGGCCCTCCTGACCCGCCCCCAACTCCTGGTGGTGGACGAGCCTTCCTTGGGCCTCGCCCCTAAGTTGGTGGAGGAGGTGATGGCCATCCTGGACACCCTCCGGCGCGAAAAGGGGCTAAGCCTCCTGCTGGTAGAGCAAAACGCCCGGGCCGCCCTAAGCATCGTGGATCGCGTCTATGTATTGGAGCGGGGCCGGGTGGTCTTTGAAGGGAACGCCAAGGATGCCAAGGAAGACCAGGACGTGATGGAGTTCTACCTGGGCAAGGAGGAGGTGGGCTTTCGCCAAGCCCGCCGCTACCGCAGGCGGAAGAGGTGGGTGTGATGGGGGTGATCCTCGAGGCCAAAAACCTGCACCTTTCCTTCAAAGGCGTCAAGGCCCTGGCCGGGGTGGAGTTCGCTGTGAACGAAGGGGAGTTCTTCGCCGTCATCGGCCCCAACGGGGCGGGAAAGACCACCCTCCTAAACGTTCTTTCCGGGGTGTATGAGCCGGAAAGAGGAGAAGTGGTCTTCCTCGGGCAAAGCCTGAAGGGGAAAAGCCCCCAGACCCGGGCCCGCATGGGCTTGGGGCGCACCTTCCAGGGACTGGAGATCTTCCGGGGCATGAGCGTGCTAGACAACGTGAAGCTGGGCGCGGAGCTGGCCCTGGCCACCTACCCCTTGGGCCTGCCCCAGGCGGAGCGGGAGTGGCGGCTTCGGGCCTGGGCGGAGGAGGTGTTGGACTACCTGCACCTCGCCCCCTTCCGCCACGCCCCGGCGGGGATGCTCCCTTACGGACTCCAGAAGCGGGTGGAGGTGGCCCGGGCCCTGGCGGGCCGCCCCAAGCTCCTCCTCCTGGACGAGCCCATGGCGGGGCTTGCCCTGGAGGAAAAGCAGGACCTGGCCCGCTTCCTCCTGGACGCCCGGGAGGAGTGGGGCGTCACCCTCCTTTGGGTGGAACACGACCTGAGGGCCGTGCTGGAGCTTTCCGACCGGGTCTTGGTCCTCTCCTACGGTGAGGTGCTCTACTACGGCCCCCCGGAAGGGGTGCGCCAAGAACCCAAGGTGGTGGAGGCCTACTTGGGCCATGCCTAATGCGCCATGGAAGGAACCCTCTTAGCACACCTGTACCGCCACGCCCAGGAGCGCCCCGAGGCCCCGGCCCTGAGGGTGAAGCGGCTTGGGGTCTGGCAGAAGACCTCCTGGCGGGAGCTTTGGGAGAAGGTCTTGAGCTTGGCGGGGGGGCTCCACGCCCTAGGGCTACGGGAAGGCGAGGTGCTCGCCATCCTGGGGCACAACGCCCCGGAATGGGTGGAGGCGGAGCTCGCCGCCCAGGCCCTGGGCGCTTTGCCCATGGGCATCTACGCCGACGCCATGCCCGAGGAGGTGGGCTACTTCTTGCAGTTCACCGGGGCCAAGGGCATCGTGGTGTCCGACGAGGAGCAGCTGGACAAGGTCTACCCCCACCTGCACCTGGTGGACTTTGTCCTG
The DNA here is from genome assembly GCF_040363165.1 of Thermus sp. LT1-2-5. Classification (NCBI taxonomy): domain Bacteria; kingdom Thermotogati; phylum Deinococcota; class Deinococci; order Thermales; family Thermaceae; genus Thermus; species Thermus javaensis. The sequence continues at coordinate 98,278 of NZ_BSRG01000003.1, forward strand.
GTGTGGGAGGAAGCGGGCATGAGCCGCCACTTCCGCGGCAAAGTGCGCCGCTTTAGCCAAGCCTTTGGCGACAGGCCCCTGGGAGAGGAGGCGGTCAAAAGGCGCCGGCCCGAGGAGGTGGCCCTCCTAGCCCCCACCTCGGGCACCACGGGGCGGAGCAAGCTCGCCATGCTCTCCCACCGCAACCTCCTGGCCGGCCACGAGGCCGTGGGCCAGGCCCTGGGTTTCCAGAAGGGGGCCTGGGTCTTTAGCTACCTGCCGCTTCCCTGGATCGGGGAGCAGATGCTTACCGTGGTCCAGGGCCTGGTGGAAGGCTCCACGGTCCACTTCCCTGAGGACCCCACCACCCTGCGGGAAGACCTCAAGGAGGTGCAGCCCGACTTCTTCCTGGCCCCTCCCCGGCTTTGGGAGGACATGGCGAGCCTAATCCAAAGCCGGATGCAGGACGCCGACTTCCTAAAGGCCTTTGTTTACCGGGTAGGGATGGGCGCGTTGCTGGAAGGGGCGAGCCGGGAGTTCCGGGGCGAGCCCGTGGGCCTTTGGCTCAACCTCAAGCGGGCCCTCTTCTATCCCTTGGTGGCGAGGCCCCTTAGGGCGCGGCTTGGCCTCGCCGCCTGCCGCATCGCCGTCACCGGAGGGGCGCCCTTGGGGAACGAGGTCTTCACCTTCTTCCGGGCCCTAGGCCTGGACATCCGCCAGGTCTACGGCCAGTCGGAAACCGCCGCCGCCACCACCGCCCATCCAAGAAGGGATGCCCCCCCGGAAACCGTGGGCCCCCCCTTGCCGGGCACGGAGGTGCGCATAAGCCCGGAGGGGGAGATCCAGGTGCGGGGGCCGCAGGTCTTTTTGGGCTATTTCAAGCAGGAGGAGGCTACCCGGGAAAGCTTCACCCAAGACGGCTTCTTCCGCACCGGGGACGCCGGCTTCTTTGACGAGCGGGGCCACCTGGTGATCCTGGGGCGGGTGAAGGAGGTGGGCGCCTTGGCGGACGGCACCCGTTTCGCCCCGCAGTTCCTGGAAAACCGCCTGAAGTACTCCCCCTACATCCGCGAGGCCGTGGTCTTGGGCCACGGGAAGCCCTTCGTGACCGCCTTGGTGGAGCTAGACCCCGAGAACGTGCAAAACTGGGCCCGCAGGCGGGGCATCCCCTTCACCACCTACCTCTCCCTCACGGAGCGCCCTGAGGTGCGGGCCCTCATCGCCGAGGAGATCCGCATGGTGAACAAGACCCTGCCGGAAAAGCTCCGCATCCAGCGCTTCGCCATTTTGCCCAAGGAACTCCACCCCGACGACGAGGAGATCACCCGCACCCGCAAGGTGCGCCGCCAGGTGGTGGAAAACCGCTACGCCCCCGTCATCCAAGCCCTCTATGGGGAGGGGGGACGGGTGGAGGTGAGCCTTCCCATCCGCTACCTCGAGGGCGAGGGGCGGCTGGAAGCGGTCCTCGAGGTGCAGGAGGTCTAAGGTGTACGCCCTATCCAAACGCCTCACCGACGCCTTTAGCCGCCGCTTCGCCCGGGCGGTGCGGGAAACCTACCGGGAGGACGAGGCCTACGCCAGCACGCCTTTGGGGCGGCTTGCCCTTGGGGCCTTCCTCCTTTTGCTCCTCCTGCTCCCCTTCCTCCTGGGGCCCTACCCCATGTACGTGGCCACCCTGGTGGCCATCGGGGCCCTTTCCGCCTTGGGCCTTCACCTCTTGGTGGGCGGGGCGGGGCAGATCTCCTTGGGCCACGCCGCCTTCATGGGAGTCGGGGCCTACGCCGCAAGCCACCTCTTTGGGCCCTTGGCCCCTTTAGGCATCCTCCTGGGCGGCCTCCTCGCCGCCCTCTTGGGCCTGATCCTCGCCCTTCCTTCCCTGCGCATCAAAGGGGTGTATCTGGCCATCGCCACCCTGGCCTTCCAGTTCCTGGCGGACTACGTGTTCAAGAACTGGGAGGCGGTGACCGGGGGCATCCGGGGCCGGACCCTGCCCCCACCCCAGGTCTTGGGCCTAAACCTGGACACCCCGGAAAGGCTTTGGTACTTGGTCCTCCTCTTCGCCCTCCCCCTCTTCTTCTATGGCAAGCGCCTCCTCATGACCCGAGCCGGGCGGGCCTTCAACGCCGTGCGGGACAACGACCTCTCCGCCCGGGTGGCGGGGGTGGACCTCACCCGGGTCAAGCTTTTGGCCTTCGCCCTTTCCGCCTTCTACGCTGGGGTGGCCGGGGGGCTTTTGGCCCAGCTCTACAAGGCGGTGACCCCGGAGTACTTTCCCTTGAGCGTGAGCATCCAGTACCTGGCCATGGTCATCGTGGGCGGGGCGGGCACGGTTCTGGGGGCGGTGTTAGGAGCCTTCTTCGTCCTCCTCATCCCCGAGGTGCTGAACAGCTTCGTGGGGGCCTTGGGGCCAGAGTACGCCGCCACCTTGGCCGCCTGGCGCAACGTGGCCTTTGGCCTCCTCATCCTCCTCTTCCTCATCCTGGAACCCTTGGGCTTGGTGGGCTTGTGGGGCCGAATACGCAACTACTTCCGTACCTGGCCCTTGCCCTACTAGGGGGACCCTATACTGGACCTTGTGGAATGGGACCTTTCTGACCTTTACGCTGGGCCTGAAGATGTTGCCTTGGAAGAGGACCTCGAGGCCGCCCTCGCCCTAGCTGAAGGCCTAAACCCCGAGGACCTCCTCCTGCCCGAAAAGGCTCAAGATCTCTTCCGCCGCTACGAGGCGGCCATGGAAAAGGCCTACAAGCCCCTCAACTTCGCCAGCCTCTACTTCGCCACCCGCACCCAAGACCCCACGGCCAAGGCCCTGTTAGACCGGGTGCGGAACCGCTTCACCGAGGTAAGAAACCGCCTCGTACCCCTCGAGGTGGCCCTAAGGCGGCTTCCTGAGGAGGCCTTCCAGACCCTCCTGACCCACCCAAGCCTCGCCGACCTCCGCCACTTCCTGGAAAGGGAGCGGGCCTACGCCCCCCACACCCTCTCCGAGCGGGAGGAGGAGCTCCTAAACCTCAAGGGCCTGGTGGGAAGAAGCGCCTGGAGCCAGTTCTACACGGAGTACACAGGCCGCTTCCGCTTCCGGGTAAAGGGCAGGGAGCTCACGGAGATGGAGGTGCGGGCCCTCCGCCGCGACCCCGACCCTGAGGTGCGGCGGGAGGCCCACCGGGAGCTCTACGGCAAGCTCATGGCCGAGGCCCCTACCCTAAGCGCCGTTTTCAACGCGGTCTACCTGGATTACCTCCAGGACCTAAAGCTCAGGGGCTACCGCCACCCCCTGGAGCCCGTGGCCCTAAGGGACGAGGTGGAGGTACGGGACATCGAAGCCCTCCTCGCCGCCACCGAGGCCCACTACTCCCTGGTGGAGCGCTACTACCGCTGGAAGGCCCAGCAGTTGGGCCAGGAGAAGACCCCAAGCCAAGACCTCCTCGCCCCCCTGGGCAAGAAGCCTAAGGTGCCCTTTGCCGAGGCAAAGGCCCTGGTCCTGGAAGCCTTCCGCCGCTTCTCCCCCGAGGTCGAGGCCATCGCCCGGGAGTTCTTCGAAAGGCGCTGGATCGACGTCTACCCCAGGCCCGGCAAGCGGGGCGGGGCCTTTTGCTCCGGGGGGCTTCCCTCCACCCATCCCTACGTGCTCCTCAACCACACGGACGACCTGGATAGCGCCCACACCCTAGCCCACGAACTTGGGCACGGGGTCCACTTCTACCTGGCCCGGAAGCAGCGCCTCCTCAACTTCGGGGCCTCCACCCCCTTGGCGGAAACCGCCAGCGTCTTCGCCGAGCTCCTCCTGGACGACCTCCTCATGGAAAGGCTTTCCGGGGAGGAGCGGACCCTCCTTTTGGCCGAGCGGGTGGAGGACGCCATCAACACCCTCTTCCGCCAGGTGATGTACACCTTCTTTGAACAGAAAAGCCTCCTGGCCCGCCAGGAAGCCGCCCTTTCCCCCGAGGCCTTCCACGGCTTCTGGCAAAAGGAGCAAGAAAGGCTTTACGGCGAGGCCGTGGCCTGGACGGAGTTAGACCAGGCGGCCTGGGCCGGCATTCCCCACTTCGTCCACTACCGCTTCTACACCTACAGCTACGCCCTGGGGTACCTGGTGGTCCTCGCCCTCTACGGCCGCTACCAGGAGGAGGGGGAAGCCTTCGTGCCCAAGTACCTGGAGGTCCTGAAGGCCGGGGAAAGCGCAAGCCCCAAGGAGATCCTCAGGCAGGCCGGGGTGGAGCTCGCCTCCGAGGACTTCTTCCGCTACGGGTTTGGGGTCCTGGAGGCTTGGCTAAAGGCCCTTCCCTAGGCAAGAATAGAGGGATGGACCTCGTCTATCGGCCCGAGCGCTACCCCTTCCTCACCCAGGACCTCCCCGGGGTGGGCGGGGCCATCCGGGGGGAGCCCCACGACTTCCAGGTGGAGGAGGTGCCCGCCTACCTGCCCCAGGGGGAAGGGGAGCACCTTTACCTTCTTTTGGAAAAGGAAGGCCGCACCACCCGGGAGGTCTTGGAGTTCCTGCGGGACGAGGTGGGGGTGCCGGAAAAGGCCATCGGGGTGGCGGGGCTAAAGGACAAGCGCGCCCGCACCCGGCAGTGGTTTTCCATCCCCAGGAAGTACGAAGACGCCCTTTGCCTCTTGGAAAACCTGAAGGGGGTGAGGCTCCTGGCCGCTGACCTGCACACCAACAAGCTCCGCACCGGGCACCTCAAGGGAAACCGCTTTAGGATCCTCATCCGGGGGGCCCAAGGAAGGGAAAGGGCGGAGGCCGTCCTGCGGGTGCTCCAAGAAAAGGGGGTCCCCAACTACTACGGGCCCCAGCGCTTCGGCCTGGGCGGGCTCAACCCGGTGAGGGGCTACGAGCTGGTAAAGCGGGGCAAGGGGCGGGGAAGCCCCTGGCTCAAGCGCTTCCTCATCGGTAGCCTACAAAGCCTCCTCTTCAACGAGTGGGTGGCCCTGAGGATGGAACGGGGCCTCTACGACCGGGTGATCCCCGGGGATTGGGCCAAGAAGCACGCCACGGGCGGGGAGTTTTTGGTGGAACGGCCGGAGGAGGCGGAACGGGCCCTCAGGCTAGAGATCAGCGCCACCGGGCCCCTCTTCGGCAAGAAGTATCCCGAGGCCCAAGGGGAGGCCCGGGCCCTGGAGGAGGAGATCCTCGCCCGCTTCGGCCTGCGGCGGGAGGACTTCTGGGCCCGCCGGGGGACAAGGCGGCCCATCCGGGTACCCCTCGCCGAGTGGAGCCTCGAGGAGAGCCCGGAGGGCCTATGGCTATCCTTCTTCCTCCCCAAGGGGAGCTACGCCACAAGCCTTCTCCGGGAGGTGATGAAGGTAGAGGTGGACGCCCCCGAGTACGAAGAAGCGGGGGAGGAGCCTTCTCCCCCCCGGGAAGACCCGCCCCTTTAGAAGCGGTAGCCGAGCTTCATCTGGGCCGCCAAGGCACCTCCGGCAAGCCCCACATCCCCGCCCAGGAAAAGGGGAGCGCCCAAGGCCCCCTTCAGGTCGTACTCGGCGTCGGCGCGGAAGTAGAACTGGGCGCTCCTAAACCCGGGGAAGACCGCCCCCAGGCCCACCCCAGCGTTGAGCCCCTCCGCCAGGGGATAGAGGTAGCGGAAGAGGAAAGCGCCGTTCCAAGAACCGCTTACCGTGTAGGCCACGTCCAAAGCGGGCCGCACCTCCCCCACCGGGGGCTGGAAGAGGAGGCAGTGCCAGGAGAGCTCCACCCCAAACCCCTGGGTACCGCCCACCAAGGCCACGGAGGGCTTCAGGGTTTCCACGGAAAACTGGGCCGAGGCCAAACCCAGCGCCACCACCAAAGCGCCTAAAAGCTTCCTCATAGGGTTACCTCCCAGCGCCAATCTATCATAGGCTAAACCCTCTTGACAAGGCTTCTATTAAATTACCCCCGGGGAGCACCCGGTAGCCCCGCTCGGCCAGCACCCGTCCCACCGCCTCCCCCAGGCCCCGGGTGAGGATAGGGGGCGAACCCAGGTTGAGCAGGACCACGAAACCCACCACGTACTCCGCCAGCGCCTCAGGGTCCATGGCGGGGCCCCCTGTGCGCCCGTGGCCGGGAAGGTCCAGGAGGTAGAAGGTGTACCCGAGGGGCAGGGCTTCCGGCCAGCGGGTGGCCTCCTCGGCCAAGAGGACCACGGGAGCCCCCCTCCCCACCCGGTCGAAGACCAGGTTGAGGCCGTAAAGGTGAAGGTAGCCCGTCCGCCTCACAGGGCCAGTCCTCCCGGCAGGGGGCGGAAGCTTTCCCCCAGGAGGAAGTCCGCCACCAAGGAGCGCACCTCTTCCCATGCCTCCCAGGGCGCGAAGTGGCCCGCCCCCTCCACGCTGAAGCGCAAGGCCTCCCCCTTGGCGAAGTCCGCCGCCTCGTGCCCGTGGTGGGGCGGGGTGAAGGCGTCCAGGGCCCCTTGGACCACCAGCACCCGGGCCTCGGTGCCCCTGAGCCAGCGGCGCTCGTCCCCAAGCCCCTCCAATCCCTCAAGCCAGGCTCGAACCCTCTCCTCGCTCAGGCTCCCCTGCCAGACCGCAAAGATCTCCTCGCTCCCCGCCGCCCCTGGCCCGAAGAAAAGCGCCCGCCCAATGGTGGCAAAACCCGCAATCCCCCCCCGCTCCAGGCCGAAGCGAAGGGCCTTTAGCTTGGCGGCGAGGAGGGCGTCCTTGCGGAGGATGGGGGAAAGGAGGACGAGGCTTCTCGCCCCCTCTCGAAAGGCCGTCTTCAGGGCTTCCAGGGCACCCTCGGCGAAGGCCACCAGGTGGAGCCCCTCCTCGGAAGGAAGGTCCAGGAGGAAATCCAGCCCCGCCGGGGGGGCAAGAAGCCCGGGGAAGACCCGTATCGCGCCCACAACCCCCTTTATACTCCAGGCCATGGAGCTTCCCGCCTTCTTGCAAGGGGAGACCCTAGACCGCACCCTGGGGGTGCGCTACCTCAAGCTCACCCCCGAGGAGGTGGTGGCGGAGCTGGAGGTAACCCCCAAGGTCCACCAGCCCTTCGGCTTCCTCCACGGCGGGGCCACGGTGGCCCTGGCGGAAAGCGTGGCCAGCGTGGGGGGCTTTCTCCACTGCCCTCCGGGGTACGCCGCCTTTGGGTTGGAGATCAACTGCAACCACATCCGCAAAAAGCAAGCGGGGGTGATCCGGGCCGTGGGCCGGCCCCTGCACGTGGGCCGCACCACCCAGGTCTGGGAGGTGAAGGTCTACGACGAGGAGGAGCGCCTCATCGCCGCAAGCCGCTGCACCCTGGCGGTGGTGCCCCTAAAGCCAGCGGGCTAGCCAGGAAAGCCAGTTCCCCCCCAAAAAGGCCGCATCCCCCAGGGCCCTGAGGTCCCGGTGGCGCTCGAGGCCCAGGGGGACGGCCTGAAGGCCGAACCCCCCGTCCCAATCCGTGCCCAGGCCCACGCCCTCCCGGCCCAAAAGCGCCTCCGCATGGGCCTTGTGGCGGAGGAAGGCCTCGAGGGGAAGCCGCGCCATCCCCCGCCGCCAAGCGGGGTCCAAAAAGGCGTTGTAGGGCACGAGGCCCAAGACCCCGCCCCTTTCCCTCAAGGCCCTCAGGAGACCATCCGAGAGGTGGCGGGGCGAGGGCACCAGGGCACGGCAGTTGGCGTGGGTGGCGCACACCGGCCCCGAAAAGGCCCTCAGGGCTTCCCAGGCCGCCTCCTCCGCCAGGTGGGAGAGGTCCAGGGCCACCCCAAGCCGCTCCATCTCCCTAAGGAGCGCCCTTCCCTTCTCCGTGAGGGGGCCCTCCTCCGCATTCCCCCCGGCGTAGGGGTTTTGCGTGGCCCAGGTGAGGGAAAGGAGCCTAAGGCCCCGCTCCCGAAGGGGCTTTAGGTCCTCCGGGGCCTCCAGAGCGTGGGCCCCCTCTAAAAGGAGGAGCAGGCCCAAGACCCCGTCTTCCGGGTAGCGGGCGAGGTGGGCCCTTAGGTCTTCCCCTTCCCGCAGGATCCGCACCAGGCCCCGCCCCTCCCACGCCTCGTAGAGGGCCAGCTGGGCGTAGACCTCCTCCAGCCAGTCCTCCCTTCCCCCCTCCCGGGGGTCGGCGAAGAGGGTGGCGAAGACCACCGCCACCCCCGCCTCCTTGAGGCTTTCCAAGGTCACCAAGGGGGTGTCAGGGTGGGGGTCCTGCGCCCTGAGGGCCTCGAGGGGCAGGGTGAGGTCCCGCCCCAGGGAGCGGGCGTTGTAGGCCAGGTCCAGGTGGGCGTCCACCATCACGGGCTCCATAAGGGCACTCTACAATGGGGCTTGTGCGGCTCGAGGCGCTTCCCCCCCTGCCCGAAACCCCCGGGGTCTACCTCTGGAAGCGGGGGGAAGAGGTGCTCTACGTGGGGAAGGCCAAAAACCTTAGGGCCCGGGTGAGGAGTTACTTCCACGCCGAGGGGAAGGCCAGGCGCATCGCCGAGGAGGCCACGGCCCTGGACTTCATCGCCGCCCGGGACGAGGTGGAGGCCCTCCTTTTGGAGGCGAACCTCATCAAGGCCCACCGCCCCCCCTACAACGTCCTCCTCAAGGACGACAAGCACTACCCCTTCCTAAAGCTCACCCACGAGCCCTTCCCCACCCTCCTGGTGGTGCGGCGGGTGGAGGAGGACGGGGCCAAGTACTACGGGCCCTTCCCCGAGGCGGGGGCCCTGAGGCGCATCAAGACCCTCATCGACCGCCACTTCCCCTTGCGCAAGAACTCGGGCTACCCCATGAAGCGCAGGCGCTTCCCCTGCCTGAACCACAGCATGGGCCGCTGCCTCGCCCCTTGCGTGGGCAAGGCGGACCCCGAGGCCTATCGGGAGGTGGTGCGGCAGGTGGAGGCGGTCCTGGAGGGCCGGGTGGACGGGCTTTTGGCGGAGCTGGAGGCCCGCATGCGGGAGGCCGCCCGAAGGCTGGAGTTCGAGCGGGCAGCGGAGCTCCGGGACCAGATAGAGGCCCTAAAGGCCTTCTTCGCTACCAGCCAGCAGGCCTTCGACCCCGAGCTTGGGGACCTGGACTTCCTGGGCCTGGCCCGGGCCGGTGCCTTGGCGGTGGTGCAGCTTTTCCAGGTGCGCAGCGGCCGGATCCTGGGCCGCATCAGCCGGGTGGTGGAGAAGGAGGAGGCCACGGAGGAGGAGATCCTCTGGGCCTTCCTCCGGGACCACTACCTCGAGGCCTCTCCCCTCCCCCCCCTGGTCCTCCTCCCCTTTCCCCTCGAGGACCTCTCCGGGCTGGAGGCCCTCCTCCGCCGCCGCGCCGGGCGCAGGGTGGAGCTCAGGGTGCCGCAAAGGGGGGGGAAGGCCAGGCTACTGGAGTTCGCCGAGAAAAACGCCCGCCTGACCCTGGAAACCGAGCTCAAGGCTAGGGAGCGCCGGGGGGACCACCCCGCCCTCAAGGCCCTCCAGGACCTCCTCGCCCTCCCCACCCGCCCTTTCCGCATAGAAGCCTACGACGTGAGCCACCTCCAGGGCCAGGCCCGGGTCTTCTCCCTGGCGGTCTTCGAGGGGGGAAGGCCCAAGCGTCTGGAGTACCGCCGCATGCGCCTAAAGGCGGGCAACGACGACTACGCCGCCATGGAGGAGGGGGTGTACCGCCGCTACACGGGAAGCCTCAAGGAGATGCCCCTTCCCGACCTCCTCCTCATCGACGGGGGCTTAGGCCAGGTGCGGGCGGCGCAACGGGCCCTGGAGCGGGCGGGGCTTCGCCTTCCCCTGGTGGGGCTAGCCAAGAAGGAGGAGGTCCTCGTCACCCCTGAGGGGCGGGAGATCCGCCTTCCCCTCACCCACCCCGCCCTGAGGCTCCTCATCCACCTGCGGGACGAGGCCCACCACAACGGCCTCAAGCAACACCAAAAGGACCGGAGCCGGGAGCTTCTCCGGGTGCTGGAGGGGATCCCCGGCATCGGGGAGACGAGGCGGCGCCTCCTCCTGGAGCGCTACGGGGGGCTTAAGGCCCTGAGGGAGGCCCCCCTAGAGGAGCTCGCCCGCCTGCCGGGGATGAACCGCAAGGCGGCGGAGGCCCTCAAGGCCGCCTTAGGGGAAAAGCCCTTATGATGAAGCCCTGATGGTGCGCCGCGCCCTGGAAGAGGCCATACACGAAGCCCTGAAGGAGATGGGCCTGGAGCTAAAGCCCAAGGTGGCCAAGGCCCCCAAGGACAAACCCGGGGACTACGGGGTCCCCCTCTTCGCCCTGGCCAAGGAGCTAAAAAAACCCCCCCAGGCCATCGCCCAGGAGGTAAAGGAGCGGCTTCGGCTTCCGCCCTTTGTGGAGGAGGCCATCCCCGTGGGGGGGTACTTGAACTTCCGCCTGCGCACGGAAAGCCTCCTGGCCGAGGCCCTAAAGGAGAAAAGGCCCTTCCCCAAGCGGGAAGGCCTGGTGCTCATCGAGCACACCTCGGTGAACCCCAACAAGGAGCTCCACGTGGGCCACCTCCGGAACATCGCCCTAGGGGACGCTTTGGCCCGCATCCTGGCCTACGCCGGGCGGGAGGTCCTGGTCCTCAACTACATCGACGATACCGGGCGCCAGGCGGCGGAAACCCTCTTCGCCCTCAGGCACTACGGCCTCACCTGGGACGGGAAGGAGAAGTACGACCACTTCGCCGGCAAGGCCTACGTGCGCCTCCACCAAGACCCCGACTACGAGCGGTTGCAGCCCGGGATCGAAGCGGTCCTCCACGCCCTGGAGCGGGGAGAGCTCAGGGAGGAGGTGAACCGCATCCTCCTGGCCCAGCTCGCCACCATGCACGCCCTAAACGCCCACTACGACCTTTTGGTCTGGGAGTCGGACATCGTGCAAGCGGGGCTTTTGGGGAAAGCCTTGGCCCTTTTGCAGCAGAGCCCCCACGTCTTCCGCCCGCAGGAGGGCAAGTACGCCGGGGCCCTGGTCATGGACGCAAGCCCCTTCATCCCGGGGCTGGAGGACCCCTACTTCGTCCTGGTGCGCTCCGGGGGCGCCGCCACCTACTACGCCAAGGACATCGCCTTCCAGTTCTGGAAGATGGGGCTTTTGGAGGGCCTCCGCTTCCGCCCCTACAAGAACCCCTTCTACCCCGGCCTAAAGACCAGCGCCCCCGAGGGGGAGGCCTACACCCCCCGGGCCCGGGAAACCATCAACGTCATCGACGTGCGGCAAAGCCACCCCCAGGCCCTGGTGCGGGCCGCCTTGGCCCTGGTGGGCCACCCCGAGCTCGCCCAAGGGGCCTTCCACCTGGCCTACGAGACTGTGCTCCTGGAGGGCAAGCAGATGTCGGGGCGGAAGGGGGTGGCCGTGAGCGTGGACGAGGTGCTGGAGGAGGCGCAGCGCCGGGCCTTAGCCATCGTCGCCGAAAAAAACCCCGAACACCCCGCCAAGGAGGAGGCGGCCCAGATGGTGGCCCTGGGGGCCATCCGCTTCGCCATGGTGAAGACGGAGCCCAAGAAGCAGATCGATTTCCGCTACCAGGAGGCCCTCTCCTTCGACGGGGACACGGGGCCTTACGTGCAGTACGCCCATGCCCGGGCTCACAGCATCCTGCGCAAGGCCGGGGAATGGGGCGAGCCGGACCTCACCCAGGCCACCCCTTACGAGCGGGCCCTGGCCCTAAGCCTCCTGGACTTTGAGGAAGCGGTCCTCGAGGCGGCGGAGGAGAAGACCCCCCACATCCTGGCCCAGTACCTCCTGGACCTGGCGGCGGCCTGGAACGCCTACTACAACGCCAAGGAAGGGGAAAGGCCCGCCACCCCCGTCCTCACCGCCCCCAAGGGCCTGCGGGAACTCCGGCTCAGCCTGGTCCTGCGCCTTCAGGAAACCCTGCAGGCGGGCCTCGGCCTCCTCGGCATCCCCGCCCCCGAGGTAATGTAAGGCCATGCGCCTCGCCCTCCTGGCCCTCTTCCTCCTCGTCGCCTTGGGGCAGCGCCTCACCTCCCCCGAGGAGGTGGCGCGCAGCCAGGTGATCAAGAAGGCCCTGCCCGCGGTGGTGCGCATCCAGGGCACCCCCACCGCCCCCGGGGAAGACCAGGTGGTGGGCACGGGCTTCTTCGTGAGCCCCTTCCGGGTGGTGACCAACTACCACGTGGTCCAGGACCTGGCCGACCTCACCGTGCGCCTCACGGACGGGCGCACCTTCCCGGCGGAGCGCTTCGCCGTGGACCCGGGGATCGACCTGGCCCTCCTCACGGTGAAAGGGGTCCAGGCCCCGGGGGTCCTTGCCTTCAGCAAGGCCCCAGCGGCCAGCCTCCCCTGGGGGATGGGATTGGTGGTGGTGGGCTTCCCCTACGGCCAGGGGCCCTTAGCCTCCTACGGCATCCTGGCCGGGGTGGGCCCCCTCGAGGTCCCCACCCCCGACCCCAGCGTGGGCGCCGAGGTGGGGGAGTACCTCTTCACCGACGCCCCCCTCACCGTGGGGAACTCGGGAAGCCCCCTCCTGAACCTGCAAGGGGAGGTGGTGGGGGTGGTGGCGGACGTGGTGGGGGGGCCTTCCGGGGTGGGAGGGATTGGGGTGGCCATCCCGGCGGAGCTGGCCGCCCAGAGCGTCCAGGACCTGGAGCGCTTCGGCATCCCCCAGCGGGGGTGGCTCGGGGCCAGCCTGGTGAGCCTGGACGAGCTCCCCCCGGTCCTCCTCCGCGCCGTGGGCCTCACCACCACCCAAGGGGCCATGGTGGACCGGGTGGAGCCGGGAAGCCCAGCGGCCCGGGCCGGCCTAAGGGGGGCGCAGCGGGACGCCCAGGGGAGGCTTGTGGCCCTGGGGGACGTGATCCTGGCGGTGAACGGCAAAGCGGTAAAGGACAAGGCGGAGGTGGTGCGGCTCATCGCCCGCTACCGTCCGGGGGACCGGGTGCGCCTCACCCTGTGGCGGGAAGGGCGCCGCCTCGAGGCCACCCTCACCCTGGTGGCCCGGCCCAGGAGGTAAGGCGTGTACGTGGCCATTGAAGGTCCCATCGGCGTGGGCAAGACCACCCTGGCCCGGCTCCTGGCCGAGGCCCTGGGGGCGGAGCCCCTTTTGGAGGTGGTGGAGGAAAACCCCTTCTTGCCCCTCTTCTACCAAGACCCCAAGCGCTACGCCTTCAAGGCGCAGGTCTTCTTCCTCCTTTCCCGCTATCGGCAGCTTTCCCGCCTCCAGGAAAGGCCCCTCTTCGGCGGGGTGGTGGCGGACTACCTCTTCGACAAGGACGCCATCTTCGCCAGCCTCAACCTGGAAGGCCCCGAGTGGGACCTTTACCTGGAGCTTTACCGGGAGCTTTCCCCAAGGCTTCCCGCCCCCGACCTCACCGTCTACCTGAGGGCCCCGGTCCCTGTCCTCCTGGAGCGCATTCAGAAGCGGGGGCGGCCCTTCGAGGCAGGCATGGACCCCGCCTACCTAGAAGCCCTCTCCCAGGCCTACGAGCGCCACTTCGCCCGCTACCCCCACCCCCTTTTGGTCCTCGAGGCGGAGGCGTGGGACTACGCCGAGGGCGGCCCTGACCGGAACCAGGTGGTGGAGTTGGTGAAGGCCCACCTTTCCCTAGGGGTCTAGGATGTACGTGGCCATCGCCGGCAACATCGGTAGCGGTAAGAGTTCCCTCACCGCCCTCCTGGCCCAGACCTTCGGGCTCAAGCCGGTGTACGAGGCGGTGAGCGAAAACCCGTACCTGGAAGACTTCTACCGGGATATGGGGGCCTATGCCTTCCATTCCCAGGTCTTTTTCCTGGCCAGGCGGGTGCGGCAGCACCTCCTGGAGGTGAACGGGCAAAGGGGCGTGGTCCAGGACCGCACCCTCTACGAGGACGCCTTCGTCTTCGCGCAAAACCTCTACCGGGAAGGCCACCTCTCCCAGCGGGACTGGCAGACCTACCTGGAGCTTTTCCACAGCGTGGCCCCCGCCCTGCGCCAGCCTGACCTCCTCATCTACCTCCGGGCAAGCCTCCCCACCCTGAGGGCCCGCATCCTCAAGCGGGGCCGCCCCTTTGAACGGAACATCCCCGAGGGCTACCTCCTCGCCCTAAACCGCCTCTACGAGGAGCTCATCGCCTCCTGGGACCTCTCGCCGATTTACGTGGTGGAGGGGGACCAGGTGGACTTCGTGGAGGACGAAAGGGCCAAGGAAGCCCTCCTTACCGCCTTGCGCCCCCTCTTGCGGCCATGACCCTGAAGGAGCTCTTCGCCCCCTTTGGCCTGGAAGCCCCGCCCCAGGCGGTGCGGGGGATCACCCTGGACTCGAGGCGGGTGGCCCCCGGCTTCGTCTTCGTGGCCGTCCCCGGGGTACCCCTCCCCCACCGCAAGCCCCTGGACGGGCACGCCTTCATCCCCGAGGCCCTGGCCCGGGGGGCCATCGCCGTGGTGGGGGAGAAGGACCTCGCCCTGCCCGTGCCCTACCTACGGGTGGCGGACGCCCGCCAGGCCCTCGCCCTCCTCGCCCGGCGCTTTTACCGCGAGCCCGAGGCAGCCCTGGCCCTCTTTGGCGTCACCGGCTCCAAGGGCAAAAGTACCACGGCCGGCCTCCTCCACCACCTCCTCCAGGCGGGGGGGGTGAAGGCGGGGCTCCTCTCCACCGTGGGCCTGAGGCTGGGGGAGGAAAGGCGCCCTCCCCTAGGCCACTTCACCACCCCAGAGGCCCCCGAGGTCTATGGCTTCCTGAGGGAGGCGGCGGACCGGGGGCTAAGGGCGGCGGTGCTGGAGGTTTCCAGCCACGCCCTGGCCCTCAAGCGGGTGGAAGGGCTCTCCTACCGGGTGGGGCTTTTCGTGAGCTTCTACCCCGACGACCACCTGGACCTCCACGGCACGGCGGAGAACTACTTCCGGGCCAAGGCCCTCCTGGTGGAGCGCTCAGAGGTGGCGGTGCTCCACACGAGCCTGCCCCACCTGGAGGCCCTTAGGAAGCGGCCCCACCTCCTGGTGGGCCCTGGGGGGGAGGTGTGGGCGGAGGAGGTAAGGGAGGAACGGGAGGGGCTTCGCTTTCTTCTCAAAAGCCCCTGGGGCCAGGGCGAGGCCTTCTTGCCCCTCCTTGGGGCCTACAACGTGGACAACGCCCTCATGGCCCTGGCGGCGGCCCTCCACTTTGGGATTTCCTTGGATGAAGCGCTAGCGGGCCTCTCCACCTTTCCCGGGGTGCCGGGCAGGATGGAGGTGGTGCGCAAGGCCCCCTTCCGGGTGGTGATCGACTTCGCCCACACGGGGAAAAGCCTGGAGGAGGCGCTCAAGACCCTCAGGCGCACCACCCCCGGCAGGCTCCTCCTGGTGGTGGGGGCGGCGGGGGAAAGGGACCCGAGGCGGCGGGAGGACATCGGCAAGGTGGCGGCCCGCCTCGCCGACCTCACCTTCTTCACCGAGGAGGACCACCGCACGGAGCCCCTGGAGGCCATCCTTAGCGCCCTGGCGGAGGCGGCCCGGCGGGAAGGGGGGAGGTTCCGCATCGTGCCGGACCGCAGGGAGGCCATCCTCCAGGCGGTCCTCGAGGCCCAGGCGGGGGACACGGTCCTCCTGGCGGGCAAGGGGCACGAACACACCCTGGAAAGGGGCCAGGAGGCCCTCCCCTGGAACGAGCGGGAGGTGGCGGAGGCGGCCCTCAGGATGCGGGGGCTTTAGCGGGCAAGGGGGGCGTGAGGGCATCGAGCCAAAGGGCGAAGGCGGCGAGGCCCCTTTGGTACATGGCCTCCCGCTTCTCCCGCTTTCCCATGCGCCCCTCCACGGGGGGCACCAGGCCCCAGTTGGCGTACATGGGCTGGAAGCCCTCGGGGTTGGCGGTGGCCAGGTAGCGGACCAAGCCCCCCAAGAGGCTTTCCTCGGGCGGGGCCACGGGGGAAAGGCCCAGGGCGCGCCTTGCGGCGTTGAGCCCCGCCAGGAAGCCCGTGGCGGCGCTTTCCAAGTACCCCTCCACCCCGGCCAGGACCCCGGCGGCGAAGAGGCCCTCCGCCTCCTTGAACTCCAGGGTTTCCCGGAGGAGCCTGGGGGCGTTTAGGTAGGTGTTGCGGTGCATCACCCCGTAGCGCACGATCTCGGCGTTTTCCAGGCCGGGGATCATCTGGATGAGGCGCTTCTGCTCCGGCCACTTGAGCCCGGTCTGGAAGCCCACCAGGCTCCAAAGCCGCCCCGCCTTGTCCTCCTGGCGGAGCTGCACCACGGCAAAGGGCTCCTTTCCGGTGCGGGGGTCCTCGAGGCCCACGGGCTTTAGGGGGCCATAGAGGAGGGTCTGGTAGCCCCGCTGGGCCAGCTCCTCCACCGGCACGCAGGCCTCGAAGAACTGCAGGTTTTCCCACTCGTGGGGAAGGTGCTTCTCCGCCACCACCAGGGCCTCGTAGAAGCGGCGGTACTCCTCCTCCGTCATGGGGCAGTTGAGGTAGTCGGCGCTTTGGCCGTAGCGCCCGGCGCGGAAGCACTTGGAGAGGTCGATGCTCTCGTAAAGGACGATGGGGCTTGCGGCGTCGTAGTAGGAGAGGAAGTGGTCGCCGAAGCGGCGCTTCAGGGCCTCGGCCAAGGCCTCCGAGGTCAGGGGCCCCGTGGCCAGGACCGTGATCCCCTCGGGGATCTCCCCCACCTCCTCCCGCACCACCTCCACCAGGGGATGGCGGGAAAGCCTTTCCGTGATATAGCCGCTAAACTCCTCCCGGTCCACGGCCAAGGCGCCCCCGGCGGGGACCCGGGCCCGGAAGGCCGCCTCCATGACGAGGCTTCCCGCACGGTGCATCTCCGCCTGGAGAAGCCCCTTGGCGTTGGCCATCCCCTCCCCGCCCAAGGAGTTGGAGCAGACGATCTCGGCCAAAAGCCCCGTGGCGTGGGCCGGGGTCATGCGCTTGGGGCGCATCTCGTAAAGCCGCACGGGAACGCCCAGCCGGGCCAAGGTCCAGGCGGCCTCGCTCCCGGCAAGGCCCCCGCCCACCACGTTCACCCGTTCCATTCCCCCGATGGTAGCACGGGGAAGGCCCAGGGAAAAGGGGCCTATAATGGGGCCATGGCGGTGCGGCCCTTCCCCGTGGAGGAGGTTTCCGCCCAAGCAGGCCTAAAGCGCCGCCACGAGCCTCCCCTATGAGCCTCGCCAAGCGCATCGTCCCCTGCCTGGACGTCCACGCCGGCCGCGTGGTCAAGGGGGTGAACTTCGTGAACCTCAAGGACGCCGGGGACCCCCTGGAGGCGGCCCAGGCCTACGATCAGGCGGGGGCGGACGAGCTCGTCTTCCTGGACATCTCCGCCACCCACGAGGAGCGGGCCATCCTCCTGGAGGTGGTGGCCCAGGTGGCGGAGAGGGTCTTCATCCCCCTCACCGTGGGCGGGGGGGTGCGCTCCCTGGAGGACGCCCGGAGGCTCCTCCTGGCGGGGGCGGACAAGGTGAGCGTGAACTCCGCCGCCGTGAAGCGGCCCGAGCTCATCCAGGAGCTCGCAGACCACTTCGGCGCTCAGGCGGTGGTCCTGGCCATCGACGCCAAGTGGCGGGGGGATTTCCCCGAGGTCTACGTGGCGGGGGGAAGGGTGCCCACGGGCCTCCATGCGGTGGAGTGGGCGGCGAAGGGGGCGGAGCTTGGGGCCGGGGAGATCCTCCTCACCAGCATGGACCGGGACGGGACCAAGGAGGGCTACGACCTAACCCTCACCCGGAGGGTAGCGGAGGCGGTGAACGTCCCCGTGATCGCCAGCGGGGGGGCGGGAAGGAGGGAGCACTTCCTCGAGGCCTTCCAGGCGGGGGCCGAAGCCGCCTTGGCCGCCAGCGTCTTCCACTTTGGCGAGATCCGCATCCCCGAGCTCAAGCGCTTCCTGGCGGAAAAGGGCGTAAGGGTACGGCTAGACTAGGAACATGGACCTAGCGGCCGTGCGCTTTGACGAGCGGGGCCTGGTGCCGGTGGTGGTGCAGGACGCCCGCACGGGGGAGGTCCTTACCCTGGCCTACGCCAACCGGGAGGCCCTAGAGGAAACCCTAAGGACGAGGCGGAGCACCTTCTATAGCCGAAGCCGCCAGGCCCTTTGGCGCAAGGGGGAAACCTCGGGGCACCACCAGGAGGTGGTGGAGGTCCTCTTGGACTGCGACGGGGACGCCGTGGTCTACAAGGTCCTCCCCCATGGCCCCGCCTGCCACACGGGGGAACAAAGCTGCTTCCACCGCCCCCTCCTCCAGGAAAGGGCCACCCCCCGCCTCGGGGAGGTTTTGGAAAGGGTCTACGCCACCATTGAGGAGAGGCTAAGGACGCTCCCCGAGGGAAGCTATGTGGCGAGGCTGCACCAGGGGGGCCTGGACCGCATCCTCAAAAAGGTGGCGGAGGAGGCGGGGGAGGTGATCCTGGCCGCCAAGAACCACGATAAGGGGGAGCTCCGCCACGAGGCCGCCGACCTCCTGTTCCACCTCCTCCTCACCCTGGCGGAGGAGGGGGTGAGCCTGGAGGAGCTCTCGGAAACCCTTTGGGCCCGGCACCGCCCCCAGGGCTAGCCCCTTTATGATGGAAACATGGAAATCGAGCGCCGGCTTGTCCTGGAAGTGGTGCGGGTGACGGAGCAGGCCGCCTTGGCGGCGAGCCGTTACGCCGGCAAGGGCGACAAGGAGGCGGTGGACGAGGCGGGCACCGAGGCCATGCGCCGGGTCCTAAACGAGCTCCCCATCCGGGGCACCGTGGTCATCGGTGAGGGGGAGATGGACGAGGCCCCCATGCTCTACATCGGGGAGGTGTTGGGCCAGGGGGGCCTCGAGGTGGACATCGCCGTGGACCCGGTGGAGGGCACCACCACCGCCGCCAAGGGCCTGCCCAACGCCGTGACCGTGATCGCCTTAAGCGAAAAGGGCGGGCTTTTCCACGCCCCGGACATGTACATGGAAAAGCTCATCGTCCCCCCGCCCGCTGCTGGGCTCGTGGACCTCACCTGGCCGGTTTCCGCCAACCTGAAGGCCCTAGCCCTGGCCCTGCAGCGCTCCGTGGAAGATCTGGTCATCGTGGTTCTGGACCGCCCCCGGCACGAAAAGCTCATCCGGGAGATCCGGGAAGCGGGGGCCCGGGTCAAGCTCATCTCCGACGGGGACGTGATCGCCGCCCTGGCCGCCGCCATCCGGGGCACGGGGGTCCATGCGGTCATGGGCATCGGCGGGGCCCCGGAAGGGGTCTTGGCCGCCGCCGCCCTGAAGTGCCTGGGCGGGGAGATCCAGGCCCGCTTCGTGCCCCAGAACGAGGAGGAGCGGGCGCGGCTTCGGGCCATGGGGGGGGACGAGCACCGGGTCTACCGCACGGAAGACCTGGCCCCCGGCCAGGAGATCGTCTTCGCCGCCACGGGCATCACCGACGGAGACATCCTGGAAGGGGTGCGCTTCTTCGGCGGGGGCGCCCGCACCCACTCCATCGTCATGGGCCACGCCACCCGGGTGGTGCGCTTTATCGACTCCATCCACCTCTTTGAAACCGGGGCCCGGGTGACCATCCGGGTCTAAACTGAAGGCGTGCCCAAGCCCTACCGGGAAGAGGAGGCGTATCGGCTTTCCCTGGAGTTTTTTGGGGGAGATGACCTTAGGGCAAGCGTCTTCCTGAGGCGCTACGCCCTGAGGGATAGGGAAGGGAGGCCCCTCGAGGCCACCCCCCCGGAGCTATGGCGCCGCCTGGCCCGCCACGCCGCCCGGGTGGACCGGGGCATGGAAGGGGCCTACCTCTGGCTCTTCCAGGACTTCCGCTTCGTCCCCGGGGGCAGGATCCTCTTTGGCCTCGGCAACTGGCGCAAAAGCACCCTCTTCAACTGCTACTTCCTCCCCATCCGGGAAGACTCCGTGCGGGGCATCGCCCGCTTTTTGGACGAGGCCATGCGCACCTTCGCCTACGGGGGCGGGGTGGGGACCAACGCCGACGTCCTCCGCCCCAAGGGGGCCAGGGTGGGCAACGCCGGAATGGAAAGCTCCGGGGCGGTGAGCTTCATGGAACTCTTCTCCACCCTGGCCGGGGTTATGGGGGCAAGCGGGGGAAGGCGGGGGGCCCTGATGCTCACCTTCTCCGACACCCACCCCGAGCTCTTGGACTTCCTGCGGGCCAAAACCGACCTCGAGCGCAGCAAAATCCGCCACGCCAACCTCTCCTTGCGGGCCACGGACGCCTTTTTGCAGGCGGCCCTGGCCGATGCGCCCTGGACCCTCTCCTTCACCACCCCCCGCCAACGGATCGCCGCCACCATCCGGGCCAAGGAGGCCTGGGACGCCCTGGTGGAGGCCGCCTGGAGCAGCGCCGAGCCCGGCCTTCTCTTCTGGGACCGGGTGCGCACCTGGGCCACGGCCCAGTACGGGGGAATGGAGGTGAAGGGGGTGAACGTCTGCGGGGAGGTGCCCATGGAGCCCTATGGGGCCTGCAACCTGGGTAGCCTCAACCTGGCCGCCTTCGTGAGGGCCCCCTTTACCCCGGAGGCCCGCTTGGACCTCGCCGCCTTGGAAGAGGCCACCCGGCTTGCCGTGCGCTTCCTGGACGCGGTGGTGGACCTGGGCAAGAACCACCACCCCGTGCGGGCCCAGCGGGAAGCCTCCTTAAGAAGCCGCCGCATCGGGCTCGGGGTTATGGGCCTCGCCGACATGCTGGCCATGCTGAGCCTCCCCTACGGCACCGAAGAAGCCCTCCGCTTGGCCGAGGAGGTCATGCGCCGCATCAAGGAGGCGGCCTACCGGGAAAGCGCCCGCCTGGCGAGGGAGAAGGGCCCCTTCCCCGCCTTCGACCCCCGGGAGCACCTCAAAAGCCCCTTCATCCAAGCCCTTCCCGAAGACGTAATCCTGGAAATAGAAAGGGGCCTAAGGAACGCCGCCCTCCTCTCCATCGCCCCCACGGGCTCCATCTCCATCCTGGCGGGGGTGACGAGCGGCATCGAGCCCATCTTCGCCCTCACCTACCTACGCCACGCCGGGGGAGCGGTCTTCTTGGCGGAACACCCTCTGCTCAAGCGCTACCGGGAAGCCACGGGCGGCGGAACCCCCGACTGGCCCACAGCCCACACCGTGGACCCCTTCCAACGGGTCCGGCTCCAGGCCGCCTTGCAGCGCCACGTGGACCAGAGCATTTCCTCCACGGTGAACCTGCCCAAGGAAACCCCCAAGGAGGTGGTGGCAGGGCTCTTCCTCCTGGCCTGGAAGGAGGGGTGCAAGGGGATCACCGTCTTCCGCGAGGGAAGCCGGGAGGAGGTGATTGAGCCCCTGCCCCCCGTGGGGGTCTGCACCTTCTGCCAGACGGCATGACCCGCTACCGCCTCGCCACCAAACCCTACCTCCCCTACCCCGGGGAGCGCCTGGCCCGGCGCAAGGGCCTGGGGGGAGAGTTTTACGAGCTCCGCCCCTACGCCCCCGGGGACGAGGTGCGCCGGATCCACTGGCGGGCCTACGCCAAGACGGGAAGGCTTTACACCCGCCTGGAAACCGCCCCGCAAAGGGCCCGCTTCCGCCTATTCCTGGACGAGAGCGAAAGCATGCGCCTCCACGGGAAGCTGGCCTACGCCGAGGCGGTGGCGGCCCTCCTCCTCAAGATCGCCCGCCAGGAAGACCCGCAAGCCCGCCTAAGGCGGGGCAGGCCCGGGGCCTGGGGGGCGGGGCGGGGAACCTTGGTCCTCCTCACCGACGGCCTGGACCCCCTGCCCTGGGCCCGGCTCCTCCCCCGGCGGCTGGTCCTGGTGCAGATCCTCTCGCCCCTGGAACTCGCCCCGCCCTTCGGGGAAGCCCTCCTAAAGGACGTGGAAACGGGAGCAACCCTCCTCGTGGGAAAGGAGGAGGTGGAGGGCTACCGGAAGGCCCTCACCGCCCACCTCAAGGCCCTCCGCCTCCTCGCCCTCCTCCGGGGGCGGTACGCCCTCCTTAAGGTGGGCGAACCCCCCCTCCCCGCCCTCCTACGCCAGGGCGTTTTGGAACTCCTCTAGGCCCAGGGCGGCAAGCCGCCTGGGGTCCACCCCTTCCTCCCACCCGGCAAGGCGGCGGTAGGCCCGGACGGCCTCCTGGAAGGCCCCGGGGTCCAGCCGGGCCTCCGGGTTCCCCCGGCGGAAGGGTTGGAAGAAGCGCTCGGGAAGCCGGTCCTCCTGGGGGGAAATCCCTTCCCGCAGGTTGAAAAGCCGGGTGAGGTGCAAGGTCCTCTCCCCCACCGCCAGCATCTCCTCCGGGGTGAGGCGCCAGCCCGTGGCGGCGTAGACCGCCTCCTGCCACTCCTCGGGGGTCCAGGGGACGAAGTCGCAAAGCACCAGGCTATTCACGAAGCCCCGCTCCCGGGTCTTGGTCCAGAGCATGCGGACCTTGGTTTCGGAGAGGTCCTCAATGGGAAGGGGCGGGAAGTCCTCCCCGTAGAAGCGAAGCTCCTTCAAGGCCTTGCCCTCCTTGGCGAAGGCGGTGTCGTGGAGGTTGTGGTTGTGGTCCGCCCCCGTGGGGCTAAGGGCGTAGCCCACCCCCAGGGCCCGCTTGTACCGGGGGTCGTGCATGGGCACCTCCTGGCCCTTCACGTGCATGGCCAGCTCGGGATGGCCGATGGCCTCCGCCAACCGCCTCGCCCCCAAGGCCAAAAGCGCCCCAAGCCGCCCCTCCTTGCGGGCGAGCTTCTCGATGGCGGCGATGAGGGCATCCCCGTGGCCAAAGCGCAAGCCCAGGCCCTCGTCGTCCAGATACCCCTTCTCCACCGCCTCCATGGCGCAGGCCAGGGTCACCCCCACCCCGATCACGTCCAGGCCGTACTGGTTGCAGAGGGTGTTGGCCTTGGTCACGGCGTACGGGTCGGTGACCCCGCAGGTGGAGCCCAAGGCCCCAAGCCCCTCGTACTCCGGCCCCCCGTACTCCGGGCGCACGTCGTACTTGCCCGTGCCCTCGATCTTCACCACCTGCTTGCAGCGGATGGCGCAGGCGTAGCAGGTGTCCCGCCCGATGCGGATGCCCAAAGCGTCCAGGCTGGTGCCGTCTAGGGCCTCGGCCCCTTCCAGAAAGCCATCCAGGAAGTTGTGGCTCGGGAGGACCCCCCGCAGGTTAAAGGGCTTCACCGTGCCCACGGTGCCCATGGTCACCAGGCCCGCCGCCCGCTCCATGCGCTCCTTGGCCATGCGCCGGGCCAGCTCCTTGAGGAGGGCGGGGTCGTGGTAGGGGGGAAGGGTTTCCTTCCGGGCCCGGGCGGAGACCGCCTTGAGGCGCTTGGCCCCCATCACCGCCCCCAAGCCCCCCCGCCCGGCGAAGTGGGCCAGGTCGTGGATCACGTTGGCGGTGAGGACCCCGTTCTCCCCCGCCAGGCCGATCTGGGCGATGCGGGTGTTCCCCCCGTGGACCTCCTTGATGAGGGCCTCCACCTCGAGGGGATCCTTCCCCCAGAGGTGGGGGGCGGGATGGATGGCCACCTCGCCCCCCTCCACGTGCAGGTAGACGGGGCTTTCCGCCTGGCCCAGGACCACCAGGGCGTCCAGCCCAGCATTCTTCAGCTCGGCCCCGAAGAAGCCCCCGCCCTCGGCGTCCCCGTACCCCCCGGTCAGGGGACTCTTGGCGGCCACGGTGTTGCGCCCCGAGCCGGAGATGGGGGTGCCGGTGAGGACCCCGGGGGCGAAGATGAGGGCGTTTTCCGGGCCCAAGGGGTCTGCCCCCTTGGGCACGTGCTTGAGGAGGAGGTAGGCAGCTAGGGCCCTGCCCCCAAGATAGCGCCGCCAAAAGGCCTCGCCATAACCCTCGTACCAGATGCGCCCCGTGGAGAGGTCCACGAAGGCCACGCGGTCGTGGTATCCCTTGGGCATGCCTTTAGTCTAAACCGCCCGCCCAGAGGGGCGGGCGGCCTAAGGGCGTTAGGCCTAGCGGGTCTTGCCGGAAAGGAGGTCCTCGGCCAGCTTTTGCGCCTTGTCCAGGGCCACCTTGGGGTCCACCTTGTTCAGGATGGCCTCCTTGATGGCCTGGCCCAGGATGTCAAAGCGGATCTGCTCCCACTCGGCCAAGGCGGGCTCGAACTTGGCGTAGCGGCTTTGGCGCACGATGGTGGCGTAATCGGGGTTTTCCGCCACGTAGGCCTGGTAAACGGGGTCCTTGAGGGCGGCCTCGGTTACGGGCACGTACCCCGTGGCCGTGGCGAAGACCGCCTGGGCCCTGGGGGTTAAGACGAACTGGAGGAAGTCCTTGGCCACCGCCTGCTCCTCCTTGCTCGCCTGGCGGAAGACCACGAGGTTGGTGCCCTGCACCAGGCCGAACCCCGCCTGCCCCTTGCCCTTCCCGGGAAGGGTGGCCACCCCCAGGTCAAACTTGGCCCCCTGGCGGTAGTAGGTGTAGCCGGCGGAGGTGTCCACGCTGAAGGCATAAGGGCCGGAGCCCAGGTTCTGGTTGATGTAGCCGGAGGTGATGGCCTTGGCCCAGCCCTCCTTCACCCCGTTTTGCAAGAGGGTGAGGGCCTCCACCGCCTCCTTGGAGTTCAGGACGAGCTTGCCGTTTTTCAGGTAGCTGCCCCCCAGGTTGAAGAAGAAGTAGGCGAAGGTGGAGGCGTCGGGCTGGAACCAATAGACGGGGCCCCCTTCCGCTTGGGAAAGGCGCTTACTGAGGGCCACGAACTCCTCGAGGGTAGCGGGCACCTTGGCCCCGTGCTTCTTCAAAAGGTCCTTGTTGTAGTAGAGAACCTGGATGCTCTTGTTAAAGGGCACCCCGTAGACCACGCCCCCGAAGCGCACGGCGTTCAGGAAGGCGAGGTTCACCCCCTGGAGCTTCACCCCCAAGGACTCGATGGGCAAAAGGGCCTTGGCCTCCAGGTAAAGGGCGATGTTGTTCTCGTAGGCCTGGGCCATGGCGGGGACCTTTCCGGCGGCGAAGGCCGCCTTGATCTTGGTGGAGAGGTCCCGGTACCCCCCTTGGGGCACGGGGCGGACGCACCGCCCCTGCTGGGCCTTGTTGAACTCCACCGCCAGGTTCTCCAAGGCCACCTTGGGGGCGCCGCCGGTGAAGCCGTGCCAGAGCTCGGCCACCACCTTGGCCTTGGCACACTGCTCCTTGATCACGTCCTCGGGTTTGGCCTGCTGGGCCAAGGCTAGCCCCAGAAGGGCTGCGAGCAACAAAACCCTCTTCATACGCCTCTACACCTCCGCTAGGAGTATACCGCCTGGCGTCAGACCAGGGTCAGCTACTTGAGCCCCGAGCGGGCGATGCCCTGGATGAACTGCCGCTGGGCCACGAAGTAACCCAGGATGACCGGGAGGATCACGAAGGTACTGGCGGCCATCAAGGCCCCGTAGTCCGAGCCCGCCTCGGAAACGAAGGCCTGGAGGCCCAGCTGCACCGTGCGCATCTCCGGGCTTTGCGTAACGATAAGGGGCCAGAGGAGGGCGTTATACGCCCCCAGGAAGGTGAAGATGCCGTAGGACACCAGGCCCGGTAGGGAAAGGGGCAAGGCGATGCGGAAAAGCTGGGTCAGGTACCCGGCCCCGTCGATCCGGGCGGCGTCAAAGAGGTCTTGGGGCAAGGAAAGGTAAAACTGCCGCAGAAGGAAGATGCCGAAAACGGAGGCCAGCCAAGGCACGATGAGGGCGTAGTAGGTGTCCAGCCAGCCAAGCCGGGCCAAAAGAACATAGTTGGGGATGAGGAGGACCTCCCCGGGCACCATCATGGTGGCCAGGATGAGGAGGAACACCCCCTCCTTGCCGGGAAAGGGCACCCGGGCCAGGGCGAAAGCGGCCAGGGCCGCCAGGAAAAGCCCCACCGCCACCTGGGTGAAGGCGGTGAAGAAGCTATTGAAGAAGTAGCGGCCCCAGGGCGCGGCCCGCCAGGCCTCGAGGTAGTTGTGGAACACGTACCCCAAGGCCCCCGGCACCGCATTCACCCACTCCAACCGCCACATCTCCCCCTGGGAGCGAAGGGCGTCCGGGGGCAGGGGCGGGGCCAGGGGCACCTCCTTGGGCCAAAGGACCACCAGGGGCAGGACCCGGAAGGACTCTTCCGTGGCGTTGGTGAGCCGGACCCGCCAAGCGCCCTCCCGGTACCCCACCTCCACCCGGGTACCGTCCGCCACCGGGTCAAAAAAGGCCCCTGGGGCGCGGGGCACGAAGGCCCTGGGGGGCTTTCCCGCCTCCCCGGGGAAGACGAGCTCTACGCTCCGCCCCGGGCCCAACCCCCCCCAGAAGGGGCTATCCCCGAGCCGCGCCGCCTTGGCCCAGTTTTGCGGCTTCATCCGTTCCGGCACCCAGATGGGCTTGGCCTGCAGGGCCTCCTGGGGGCTTTTGAGGCTGGTGGCCAGCATCCAGTAGAAGGGGAAGGCCATCCCCAACCCCCCAGCCAGGAGGAGGAGGTGGACCAGGAGGGAAAAGGCCCTAGATCTCATAGTTCACCCGCCGCTCTAAAACCCGCCGCTGCACCAGGGTGAGGACCAGGATGAGCAGGAAGGTCACCATGGCGATGGCGCTAGCGTAGGAGAAATCGGAGTCGCGGAAGCCCTTGTTGTAGAGGTAGAAGGCCAGGGTCAAGGTGTCCTGCAACACCCCGCCCGTGGGGGTCAGAACGTAGACCTGGGTGAAGACCTGGAAGGCCCCGATCACCCCCAGGGTGAAGAGGAAGAAGGTGGTGGGGGAAAGGAGGGGCCAGGTGATGAGGCGGTGTTGCTGGAAAAAGTTGGCCCCGTCCAGCTCCGCCGCCTCGTAGTACTCCTTGGGGATGGCCTGAAGCCCCGCCAAAAGGATCACCACCTGGTACCCCAGGAAGTGCCAGACGCTCATGGCCATCACCGCCACGAAGGCCAGGCTCGGCCCCGCCCAAAAACCCTGGGGCTCGAGGCCCAAGGGCTTAAGGAGAAGGGCGAAGACCCCGGTGGGGGTGTTGAGCCAGTCCAGGCCCGGGGTGCCAAGGAGCCAGTTCAGAAAGCCAAACTCGGGGTGGTAGATCCAGCGCCACACCGCCGCCGCCGCGGTGAGGGCGGTGATGTAGGGGAGGAAGTAAAGGGTGCGGTAAAACCCCTGGAAGGCCACCCCCGTGTTCAGGAGGATGGCGATGGCGGTGGCCAAAAGAAGCCCCGTGGGCACGGTGAAGAGCACGTACCAGAAGGTGTTGCCCAGG
This sequence comes from Thermus sp. LT1-2-5, assembly GCF_040363165.1. NCBI lineage: Bacteria > Thermotogati > Deinococcota > Deinococci > Thermales > Thermaceae > Thermus > Thermus javaensis. Next base: position 125,115 of record NZ_BSRG01000003.1, read on the forward strand.
GCCCGCCAAAAAAGGGGGTCCTTGAGGAGGATCTGGTAGTTCTCAAGCCCGGCGAAGGCCGCCGGGCGCAGGAAGTTCACCTTCTCAAAGAGGCTTAAGTAGAAGGCGTAAAAGGTGGGAAAGACCTGCCAAACCAAAAGAAGCGCCAAGGCGGGCCAGACCAAGGCCCACCCGTAAAAGGCGGCCTGCTCTTTCTCCCCCATGCGCCGGCCAAAGAGAAGGGCGAAGGCCAGGGGGGCGAGGACGGGCGCAAGGGGAAACCAAGGGGCGAGAAGCCCAAAAAGCAAAAGCGCATGGCGCAGGCCAAAGCGGAGGCCATAAAGGGCCAAGGCGCCGTAGGCGAGAAGGCCCAGGGAAACCACAAAGCCGGGCGCAAAGCGAAGCCTTTCCGCCAGCACCGCCAAGGCCAAAAGGGCCCCCAAGGAAAGGAGAAGGTATAACGGGTACCCCCGCATCCCGTGCCGGAGTATACCAACCCCCTTAGGATGGAAGGCGTGTGGACCCTGACCCTGGACACCGCCACCCCCTATTTGGCCCTGGGCGTCTTCCAGGGCGAGGAGGGGGTGGGCCGGGTGGTGCGCCTGGGAAGGCGGCATGAGGAAGCGCTTTTCCCGCTCTTAGACGAGGTCCTGGCCGAGGTGAGGGCGAGGCGGGAGGACATCGGCGCCCTGGTCCTGGGCACGGGCCCAGGCTCCTACACGGGCCTCCGCATCGCCTTGGCCGCGGGGCTCGGGGTGGCCCTGGCCCAAGGGGCTAAGGTCTACGGGGTAAGCTCCCTCCTGGCCGCCTGCTGGCCCTTTTTGGCGGAGGGTGGGCCTCCCCTCACCCCCCTCTTCACCGCCAGGAACCGCCTCTACTACGGGGCCACCTACGCCAAGCGGGAAGGCAGGCCCCTGGTGCTAACCCCCCCCAGGAAGCTCACGGCGGAGGAGCTTCCCCAAACGGGCCTTCTCCTGGACCCTCCCCCGGACCCCTGGGCCCTTTATGCCCTCAAGCCCTTCGCCCAGGAAGGGGTGGAGCCCCTCTACCTCTAATCCGCCACCACCCCCGGCAGGCGGGGAACCCGGTAGACGTAGCTGGGAAGGGGCTCTTGGAACGGGGTTCCCCGGAGCCTTTCGGCCATGAGGACCAGGTTCTCCCCGGCGATGCGGGCGTCTTCCACCAGCTCCCGGTTTTCCTTGAAGGTGCGAAGCCCCCGCCGATGGGCATACACCAGGCCCAAGGGGGCGAGGACGAAGCCCATGTAGGAAAGGGGCAAAAGCATCTGGCTCAAGGCCTGGCTCGCCCCCTCCTCCTCGGCCACGGCCAAGAGGGCCATGGGCTTGCCCAGGTTCAAAAGCCCCTGGTTCTCCATGGAGGTCATCCGCTCCAAGAGGGCTTTCATCCGGGCGGAAACGCTAAACCAGTACACGGGGGTGGCGAAGACCACGGCGTCGGCGTTCAGGATCCGCTCCGCCACCTTGCCAAACCCGTCCCAGGGCCCCTGCACGCAGGTTTCGGGGCCGCAGGAGGAAGGGTCTTGGGAGTAGTTCCCCACGCACAAGGGAAAGGGGTGCTTCACCAAATCCAGGCGCTCCGTGAGTGCTCCCTTGCGCCTGGCCGCCTCCAAAACCTCGTCTAGAAGCTCCGCCGTAAACCCGTCCGTCCGTGCCGATGCGTTGACGCCGAGCACGCGTAAACTCATAAATATCACCCAGGCACTAAACCTCTTTTAGTATAGCAGACGCATTTAAGGGCGGAAGGCCCCCGCCACAAACTCCCCCATCCCCCGGGCCCGCACGGGGTAGCCCTTTAGCCTGCCCTCCCCCGCCACGGGGCCTTCCCAGTAGGCCACCCGGGTGGTGCGGGAGAGGATCTCCCCCTCCCGGAAAAAGGGGCGCAGGGTGAGGTCCAGGGCCGGCCCCTCTAGGCGCCAAGAAAGGGTGTAGACCCGGCCCGAGGGGCTCCGCCAGGCCTCCAGGGGCAGGAAGGCCAGGTCCACCGCCTCCACCCGCCCCAAGGGGTCCACCCGGCTTCCCAGGACCTGCACCACCCGGCCCCGGGCGTCTTTCACCTGGTAGGCCATGAGCTCGGAGCCGTCGGAGAGGTGGAGGCCGAACCAGTCCCAGGTAGCCTCTAGGCCGGAAAGCTGCTCCCCCCATTGGTGGTCCAGCCAGGCCTCCCCGGCCACCTCCTCCCCCAAGACCCTCCCCCAAGCCCGGGCCCGGGTGTAGGACTGGTAGTACATCCGCCCCGTCTCCTCCGTGCCCGAGTAGCCCGGGGGGTGGACCACGGGGGGCTTTTCCGGGAGGAGGAAAAGGGCCAAGGGGCCCGTCTGGAGGGCAAAACCTTCCCCTTCCCGCTCAAAGCGCCAATCCCCCACCCAAAGCCGCGGCCCCGGCTCCGCCCGGCCCCGGGAGGAGAGGAGGTCCTGATCCGCCACCTCCAGAAACCGCCTTTCCCCCGTGCCCAGGTGGGTGAGGGCCAGGTGGGCGGCGTGGAAGGGGCCGAAAAGGCTTCCCGGCAGGCCCAGGATGCGGTAGGCAGGCGGGGGGTAGGCCTTGAAAAAGGCGAAGTGGAAGGCGTAGGGCCCGGCGAAGCCCGAGGCGTACCACCACTCCAAGGGAGCCGGCTTGGGGTCCCAGTCCCCGGGGTCGGGAAGCCGTCCGGGGTCCACCCCCAAGAGGGCGGGGGCGCAGGCAGAAAGGAGGAGAGCGAGAAGGAAGAACCGCTTCATAGGTGGCCTCCCTTTCAGGATACAAGGGGAGGTACAAGGCCCCCGTGGCCCAGCCGACAAAGCCCCTCGGGCTAAGCTAGTCCCCATGACGGACACCCACGCCCACCTGGACTTTCTGGAACCCGAGGAGCTGGAGGAGGCCAAGGCCCACCTGGGCGAACTCAAGGCGGTCCTCACCCTGGGGGTGGACCCAAGCCGCTGGGAGAGGACCCTGGCCCTAGCCCAAGGCAACGTGTACGCCGCCCTCGGCCTCCATCCCACCAGCGCCCACCTCCTCTCCCCCGAGGTGGAGGAGGCGTTGCGCCACTACGCCCGCCACGGGCGGGTCAGGGCCATCGGGGAAACCGGCTTGGACTACTACTGGACCCCGGAGACCAAGGCCGCCCAGCACAAGGCCCTGGACTTCCAGGCGGCCTTGGCGGAGGAGCGGGGACTCCCCTTGGTCCTCCACGTGCGGAGCAAGGACGCAAGCGCCGAGGAGGACCTCGCCGCCTGGCTCCTCCTCCACCGCCCCAAGCGGGCCGTGCTCCACGCCTTCGGGGGGCACCCCGCCTTGGAGTGGGCGGGCCTCGAGGTGGGGGCCTACTTCAGCTTTGCCGGCCCCCTCACCTACAGGAAAAACGAGGCCCTCCGGGAGGTGGCGAAACGCCTCCCCGAGGACCGCCTCCTGGTGGAAACCGACACCCCCTTCCTCCCCCCCGAACCCCACCGGGGCAAGCGCAACCGCCCCCACTATGTGCGCTTCACCCTGGCCAAGCTAGCGGAGGTGCGGGGGCTAACCTTGGCCGAGGCGGAGGCCCTCACGGACCAAAACGCCCAGGTATGCTTTGGGTGGTGATGCGAAGGCTCCTCTTTACCCTAATCTTTCTCCTCCTCGCCGCCCTGGCGGCGCCCCGGCTGGTGGTGGAGCCCGAGGACGGGGTGGCGCCCCTCTTGGACCTCATCCGCGCCGCCAAGACGGAGATCCTGGTCAAGGCCTACCTCTGGACCCCAAGCCGCATGGACGTGGTGGAGGCGTTGGGGGAGGCGGTGGCCCGGGGGGTCAAGGTGCGGGTCCTCCTGGAGCGGGAGCCCTCGGGCGGACGGGCGGACCTCACGGTCTACCAGGCCCTGAAGGAACGGGGGGTGGAGGTGCGCCTCACCACCCCCTTCCGCTTCGTCTTCGTCCACGAGAAGAGCCTGGTGGTGGACCGCAAGTGGGCCTGGGTGGGGACCATGAACTTCACGGGAAGCTCCTTTGGGGCCAACCGGGAGTACGCCCTCATCCTGGACGACCCCAAGCAGGTGGCGGAGGTGGCCCGGGTCTTCGAGGCGGACTGGAAGGGGGAGCGCCTGGACCTCTCCCGGTCCCTCCTCGTCTGGGCCCCAAGCCGCGTCTTGGGCGGGGTCAAGGAGGGGAACGCCCGCGAGGTCCTCCTTTCCCTCATCCAAGGGGCCAAGCGCGAGCTCTTCCTAGAGCACCAGGCCATGGCGGACCCGGAGGTGGTGGCCGCCCTGAAAGCGGCCTTGGCCCGGGGGGTCAGGGTGCGCCTGGTGGGAAGCCCCGCCGAGCCTGGGGACACCTACTTCCTGGCGGGGGCAGAGGCCCTCAAGGCGGCAGGGGCCGAGGTGCGCTTCCTCCCCGACCCCTACGTCCACGCCAAGGTGCTGGTGCAAGACGGGGAGGTGGCCCTTTTGGGAAGCCTCAACCTGAGCGCCAACTCCCTAAACGCCAACCGCGAGCTCGCCGTGCGCCTTTCCCGCAAGGAGGCCCCGGAGGCCTTCGCCCGCCTCCTGGCGGTGATGGAAAAGGACTTCCAAGCGGGGCTAAAGGAAAACCCCTTCGCCCTGCCCGAGGTGGAAGGGACCATCCCCTGGCAGGAAGCCCCCCGGTATTTCGGCCGGGTGGCCCGGGTGGAAGGGGTGATCCAGCGGGTGGAGGACCGGGGCACCGTGGCCTTCCTCCACTTCGGCACGGGGGAAAGCGACCTGCGCCTGGCGGTCTTCCCGCGCAGCTATGGCCTTTTCCAACAGCCCTTCCCCCAAAGCTATCTGGGCAAGAAGGTGCGGGCCAAAGGGCGCATCGTCCTCTACGCTGGCTACTACGAGATTGTCTTGGAAGGCCCCGAGGCCCTCGAGGTCCTGGATGGAAGCCCTTAAGGCCTTGGGCTACGAGGTGAGCCCCATCGAAGGGGGGTGGTATGGGGAAAAGCGCTGGGGCGGCGTGGTCTACCAGGTATTCTACGGGGAAGGGGGGGACCTTAGGCTTCGCCGGCGCCGCTTTCTCCGGGAGGAAGCCGGCCCCAAGACCCTGGCCGGGGTGGCGGGGGAGTGGGTGGCCCGCCTAGAGGTGGAGGAAAACTTCTTCGCCGTGGCGGAGCCCGAGGCGCTTCCCGAGCTGGTGGTGGCCTTCGAGCGGCTTGACCTCCCCCAGGAAAGCCCCTAAACTTAGGCGCAACATGCGCCGGCGCTTGCTTAACAACAGCTAGCTGGGGGGCGGCGCACCCGACCCCCCCGGTCCCCATGGCCGGGGGGGTTAGCGCTATAGGGAGGGAAGGATGCGCGTACTGGTGAAGGACCTAAAGGAGCACGTGGGCAAAGAGGTGGAGCTTCTAGGCTTTCTCCACTGGCGCCGGGACCTGGGGAAGGTGCAGTTCCTCCTCCTGCGGGACCGAAGCGGGGTAGTGCAGGTGGTCACGGGGGGCAGGAAGCTTCCCCTACCCGAGTCCTCCCTCCGGGTGCGGGGGGTGGTGGTGGTAAGCCCCAAGGCCCCGGGGGGCCTCGAGGTCCAGGCCCGGGACCTGGAGGTCCTCTCCCCCGCCCTGGAACCCACCCCGGTGGAGATCCCCAAGGAGGAGTGGCGGGCCCACCCCGACACCCTCCTGGAATACCGTTACGTGACCCTAAGGGGGGAAAAGGCCCGCGCCCCCCTTAAGGTCCAAGCCGCCTTGGTGCGGGGCTTCCGCCGCTACTTGGACCGGCAGGACTTCACGGAGATCTTCACCCCCAAGGTGGTGCGGGCCGGGGCGGAAGGGGGCTCGGGGCTTTTCGGCGTGGACTACTTTGAACACCGGGCCTACCTGGCCCAGTCGCCCCAGCTCTACAAGCAGATCATGGTGGGGGTGTTCGAGCGGGTCTACGAGGTAGCCCCGGTGTGGCGCATGGAGGAGCACAACACCAGCCGCCACCTGAACGAGTACCTCTCCCTGGACGTGGAGATGGGCTTCCTCAGGGGGGAAGAAGACCTCATGCGCCTGGAGGAGGAGCTCCTTCAGGAAATGTTGGAGGAGGCCCTCACCAGCGCGGGGAACGAGATCCGGCTCCTCGAGGCCGAGTGGCCCTCCATCCCCAAGGACATCCCCCGCCTAACCCTGGCGGAGGCCCGCCGCCTCCTCAAGGAGGAGCTCGGCTACCCCGCCGGGCAGGACCTCTCCGAGGAGGCGGAGCGCCTTTTGGGCCAGTACGCCAAGGAGCGCTGGGGTACGGACTGGCTCTTCCTCACCCGCTACCCCAAGGCGGTGCGCCCCTTCTACACCTACCCCGAGCCCGACGGCACCACCCGGAGCTTTGACCTCCTCTTCCGCGGCCTGGAGATCACCTCGGGAGGCCAGCGCATCCACCGCTACGAGGAGCTTTTGCGAAGCCTAGAGGAAAAGGGCATGGACCCCGAGGGCTTCAAGGGGTACCTGGAGGTCTTCAAGTACGGCATGCCCCCCCATGGGGGCTTCGCCATCGGGGCGGAAAGGCTCACGCAAAAGCTCCTGGGCCTGCCCAACGTGCGCTACGCCCGGGCCTTTCCCCGAGACCGCCATCGGCTTACCCCCTAGTTCAAAAACACATGTTGACGGAAAAGGGGGTTTCATATAAGGTAAAGTTTGTGCTCTTTGGTCGGGCCAAGGGAGCACGGTAAGAGCCAGCCACCGCAAGGGACCTACCCCTTGCGGAAGAACCCTGTTAGCTTACCTCGGGCGGCCCGCTTACCCTTTGAGGTGACGCATGGAGATTAAGCGGTTTGGTCGCATCCGAGAGGTTATTCCTTTGCCTCCCCTTACGGAAATCCAGGTGGCTTCCTACAAGAAGGCCCTTCAGGCGGACGTCCCCCCCGACAAGCGGGAGAACGTGGGCATCCAAGCGGCCTTCAAGGAGACCTTCCCCATCGAGGAGGGGGACAAGGGCAAGGGCGGTCTGGTCCTGGACTTCTTGGAGTACCGCATCGGAGAGCCTCCCTTTCCCCCCGACGAGTGCCGGCAGAAGGACCTGACCTACCAGGCTCCCTTGTACGCCCGTCTCCAGCTCATCCACAAGGACACGGGGCTCATCAAGGAGGACGAGGTCTTCCTAGGCCACATCCCCCTGATGACCGAAGACGGCTCCTTTATTATCAACGGGGCCGACCGGGTCATCGTTTCCCAGATCCACCGCTCCCCCGGGGTGTACTTCACCCCCGACCCCACCCGCCCCGGTCGGTACATTGCCAGCATCATCCCCTTGCCCAAGCGGGGACCTTGGATTGACCTGGAATTGGAGACGAACGGCACCGTCTCCATGAAGGTCAACAAGCGCAAGTTCCCCCTGATCCTGCTCCTCAGGGTCCTGGGGTACGACGCCGAAACCTTGAACCGCGAGCTTGGGGCCTACGGGGAGCTGGTGCAAGGTCTACTGGACGAGGCGGTGCTCGCCATGCGCCCCGAGGAAGCCCTGGTGCGCCTCTTCACCCTGCTCCGCCCGGGGGACCCGCCCAAGAAGGACAAGGCCCTGGCCTACCTCTATGGCCTCCTGGCCGACCCCCGGCGCTACGACCTGGGAGAGGCGGGGCGGTACAAAGCGGAGGAGAAGCTCGGCATCCGCCTCACGGGCCGTACCCTGGCCCGCTTCGAGGACGGGGAGTTCAAGGACGAGGTCTTCCTGCCCACCCTGCGCTACCTCTTCGCCCTCACCGCTGGGGTGCCGGGCCACGAGGTGGACGACATCGACCACCTGGGCAACCGCCGCATCCGCACGGTGGGGGAGCTCATGGCCGACCAGTTCCGGGTGGGCTTAAGCCGCCTGGCCCGCGGGGTGCGGGAGCGCATGGTTATGGGCGGGGATGCCCTGACCCCGGCCAAGCTGGTGAACAATCGGCCCCTCGAGGCCGCCATCCGCGAGTTCTTCAGCCGTAGCCAGCTCTCCCAGTTCAAGGACGAGACCAACCCCCTTTCCTCCTTGCGGCACAAGCGCCGCATCTCCGCCTTGGGCCCAGGGGGGCTTACCCGGGAGCGGGCGGGCTTTGACGTGCGCGACGTCCACCGCACCCACTACGGCCGCATCTGCCCGGTGGAGACCCCGGAAGGGGCCAACATCGGCCTCATCACCTCCTTGGCCGCCTACGCCCGGGTGGACGAGCTGGGCTTCATCCGCACCCCCTACCGCCGGGTGGTGAACGGGGTGGTGACGGACGAGGTGGCCTACATGACCGCCACGGAGGAGGACCGCTTCACCATCGCCCAGGCCAACACCCCCCTCGAGGGCAACCGCATTGCCACAGACCGGGTGGTGGCCCGGCGGCGCGGGGAGCCCGTGATCGTAAGCCCGGAAGAGGTGGAGTTCATGGACGTCTCCCCCAAGCAGGTCTTCTCCGTGAACACCAACCTCATCCCCTTCCTGGAGCACGACGACGCCAACCGGGCCCTGATGGGTTCCAACATGCAGACCCAGGCGGTGCCCCTCATCCGGGCCCAGGCCCCGGTGGTGATGACGGGCCTGGAGGAGCGGGTGGTGCGGGACTCCTTGGCCGCCCTGTACGCCGAGGAGGACGGGGAGGTGGTGGCAGTGGACGGCCGCCGCATTGCCGTGCGTTACGAGGACGGCCGCCTGGTGGAATACCCCTTGCGCCGCTACGTGCGCTCCAACCAGGGCACCGCCTTGGACCAACGCCCCCGGGTGGTGGTGGGCCAGAAGGTGAAGAAGGGGGACCTCCTGGCGGACGGCCCCGCCTCCGAGGAGGGCTTCTTGGCCCTGGGGCAGAACGTCCTGGTGGCCATCATGCCCTTTGACGGCTACAACTTTGAGGACGCCATCGTCATCAGCGAGGAGCTCCTGAAGCGGGACTTCTACACCTCCATCCACATCGAGCGCTACGAGATCGAGGCCCGGGACACCAAACTGGGCCCCGAGCGCATCACCCGGGACATCCCCCATCTCTCCGAGGCGGCCTTGCGCGACCTGGACGAGGAGGGTGTGGTGCGCATCGGCGCCGAGGTGAAGCCGGGCGACATCCTGGTGGGCCGCACCAGCTTCAAGGGCGAGCAGGAGCCCTCCCCCGAGGAGCGCCTCCTCCGCTCCATCTTTGGCGAGAAGGCCCGGGACGTGAAGGACACCTCCTTGCGGGTGCCCCCCGGGGAAGGGGGCATCGTGGTGGGTACCCTGCGCCTCAAGCGGGGCGACCCGGGGGTGGAGCTCAAGCCCGGGGTGCGGGAGGTGGTGCGGGTCTTCGTGGCGCAAAAGCGCAAGCTCCAAGTGGGGGACAAGCTGGCCAACCGCCACGGGAACAAGGGCGTGGTGGCCAAGATCCTCCCCGTGGAGGACATGCCCCACCTGCCGGACGGCACCCCGGTGGACGTGATCCTGAACCCCCTGGGGGTGCCGAGCCGGATGAACCTGGGGCAGATCCTGGAAACCCACCTGGGCCTGGCGGGCTACTTCCTGGGCCAGCGCTACATCTCCCCGGTGTTTGACGGGGCCACGGAGCCCGAGATCAAGGAGCTCTTGGCCGAGGCCTTTGACCTTTACTTTGGCAAGCGCAAGGCCGAGGGCTTCGGGGTGGACAAGCGGGAGAAAGAGGTCCTGGCACGGGCCACGAAGCTTGGCTTGGTGAGCCCGGACAAGAGCCCGGAGGAACAGCTCAAGGAGCTCTTCACCCAGGGCAAGGTGGTGCTCTACGATGGCCGTTCCGGCGAGCCCATTGAGGGGCCCATCGTGGTGGGGCAGATGTTCATCATGAAGCTCTACCACATGGTGGAGGACAAGATGCACGCCCGCTCCACCGGCCCCTACTCCCTCATCACCCAGCAACCTTTGGGCGGCAAGGCCCAGTTCGGTGGCCAGCGCTTCGGGGAGATGGAGGTATGGGCCCTCGAGGCCTACGGGGCCGCCCACACCCTGCAGGAGATGCTTACCCTCAAGTCCGACGACATAGAAGGCCGCAACGCCGCCTACGAGGCCATCATCAAGGGCGAGGACGTGCCCGAGCCCAGCGTGCCCGAGTCCTTCCGCGTCTTGGTCAAGGAGCTACAGGCCCTGGCCCTGGACGTGCAGACCCTGGACGAGAAGGACAACCCCGTGGACATCTTCGAGGGCCTGGCGTCCAAGCGCTAAAAACCCGGAGGAACGATGAAAAAGGAAGTCCGCAAGGTCCGCATCGCCCTGGCCTCCCCCGAAAAGATCCGCTCCTGGAGCTACGGGGAGGTGGAGAAGCCGGAAACCATCAACTACCGCACCCTGAAGCCCGAACGGGACGGGCTCTTTGACGAGCGCATCTTCGGTCCCATCAAGGACTACGAGTGCGCCTGCGGCAAGTACAAGCGCCAGCGCTTTGAGGGCAAGGTGTGCGAGCGCTGCGGCGTGGAGGTGACCAAGAGCATCGTGCGCCGCTACCGCATGGGGCACATCGAGCTCGCCACCCCCGCCGCCCACATCTGGTTCGTCAAGGACGTGCCCTCCAAGATCGGCACCCTCCTGGACCTTTCCGCCACCGAGCTGGAGCAGGTGCTCTACTTCAGCAAGTACATCGTCTTGGACCCCAAGGGGGCCATCCTGAACGGCGTACCCGTGGAGAAGCGCCAGCTCCTCACCGACGAGGAGTACCGGGAGCTCCGCTACGGCAAGCAGGAAACCTACCCCCTGCCCAGCGGGGTGGACGCCCTGGTGAAGGACGGAGAGGAGGTGGTGAAGGGCCAGGAGCTCGCCCCCGGGGTGGTGAGCCGCATGGACGGGGTGGCGCTGTACCGCTTCCCCCGCCGGGTGGTAGTGGACTACCTGAAAAAGGAGCGGGCCTCCTTGCGCCTGCCCCTGGCCGCCTGGGTGGAGAAGGAGGCGTATAAGCCTGGGGAGATCCTGGCGGAGCTTCCCGAGCCCTACCTCCTCCGGGCCGAGGAGGAGGGAGTGGTGGAGCTCACGGAGCTCCAAGAGGGCTACCTCCTCACCCTCCTGCGAAACGAGGAGCCCGTGGCCCGCTACTTCCTCCCCGTGGGCCTGACCCCCTTGGTGGTGCACGGGGAGATCGTGGAGAAAGGCCAGCCCCTGGCGGAAGGGAAGGGCCTTTTGCGCCTACCCCGCCACATGTACGCCAAGGTGGTGGAGGCGGAGGAGGAAGGGGAAAGCGTCTACCTCACCCTCTCCCTGGAGTGGACCGAGCCCAAGGAGTACCGGGTGGCCCCCCACATGAACGTGGTGGTCCCCGAGGGGGCGAGGGTGGAAGCCGGGGAAAAGATCGTGGCCGCCATCGACCCCGAGGAGGAGGTCATCGCCGAGGCGGAGGGCGTGGTGCATCTGCACGAGCCCGCCAGCATTGTGGTAATGAAGGCTCGCCTCTACCCCTTTGAGGACGACGTGGAGGTCACCACCGGCGACCGGGTGGCCCCGGGGGACGTGCTGGCAGACGGGGGCAAGGTAAAGAGCGAGATCTACGGCCGGGTGGAGGTGGACCTGGTCCGCAACGTGGTGCGGGTGGTGGAGTCCTACGATATAGACGCCCGCATGGGGGCCGAGGCCATCCAGGCCCTCCTCAAGGAGCTGGACCTCGAGGCTCTGGAACAAGAGCTCCTGGAGGAGATGAAGCACCCCTCCCGGGCCCGGCGGGCCAAGGCCCGCAAGCGCCTAGAGGTGGTGCGGGCCTTCCTGGACTCCGGCAACCGCCCCGAGTGGATGATCCTCGAGGCCGTTCCCGTCCTGCCCCCGGACCTCCGCCCCATGGTCCAGGTGGACGGGGGCCGCTTCGCCACCAGCGACCTCAACGACCTCTACCGCCGCCTCATCAACCGCAACAACCGCTTGAAGAAGCTTTTGGCCCAAGGGGCGCCGGAGATCATCATCCGCAACGAGAAGCGCATGCTCCAAGAGGCGGTGGACGCCGTCATCGATAACGGCCGCCGCGGAGCCCCCGTGACCAACCCCGGCTCCGACCGCCCCCTTAGAAGCCTCACCGACGTCCTTTCTGGCAAACAGGGCCGCTTCCGGCAGAACCTTTTGGGCAAGCGGGTGGACTACTCGGGCCGCTCGGTGATCGTGGTGGGGCCCCAGCTCAAGCTCCACCAGTGCGGCCTGCCCAAGCGCATGGCCCTGGAGCTCTTCAAGCCCTTCCTCCTCAAGAAGATGGAGGAAAAGGGCATCGCCCCCAACGTCAAGGCGGCCCGGCGCATGTTGGAGCGCCAGCGGGACATCAAGGACGAGGTGTGGGACGCCCTGGAGGAGGTGATCCACGGCAAGGTGGTCCTCCTGAACCGCGCCCCCACCCTGCACCGCCTGGGGATCCAGGCCTTCCAGCCCGTTCTGGTGGAAGGGCAGTCCATCCAGCTCCACCCCCTGGTCTGCGAGGCCTTCAACGCCGACTTTGACGGGGACCAGATGGCGGTGCACGTGCCCCTTTCCTCCTTCGCCCAGGCGGAGGCCCGCATCCAGATGCTCTCCGCCCACAACCTCCTCTCCCCCGCCTCCGGGGAACCCCTGGCCAAGCCAAGCCGGGACATCATCCTGGGGCTTTACTACATCACCCAGGTGCGGCGGGAGAAGCGGGGCGCCGGGCGGGAGTTCGCCACCCCTGAGGAGGCCCTGGCCGCCCACGAGCGGGGCGAGGTGGCCCTGAACGCCCCCATCAAGGTAGCGGGCAAGGAAACCAGCGTGGGGCGCCTCAAGTTCGTCTTCGCCAACCCCGACGAGGCCCTTTTGGCCGTGGCCCACGGCCTGCTGGACCTGCAGGACGTGGTCACGGTGCGCTACATGGGCAAGCGGCTGGAAACGAGCCCGGGCCGCATCCTCTTCGCCCGTATCGTGGGCGAGGCGGTGGGGGACGAGAAGGTGGCCCAGGAGCTCCTCCAGATGGACGTTCCCCAGGAAAAGAACTCCCTCAAGGACCTGGTCTACCAGTCCTTCCTGCGCCTGGGCATTGAGAAGACCGCCCGGCTGCTGGACGCCCTCAAGTACTACGGCTTCACCCTCTCCACCACCAGCGGCATCACCATCGGCATCGACGACGCCGTGATCCCGGCGGAGAAACAGAAGTACCTGGAGGAGGCCGACCGCAAGCTCCGCCAGATCGAGCAGGCCTACGAGATGGGCTTCCTCACCGACCGGGAGCGGTACGACCAGGTGATCCAGCTCTGGACGGAAACCACGGAGAAGGTCACCCAGGCGGTGTTCAAGAACTTTGAGGAGAACTACCCCTTCAACCCCCTCTACGTGATGGCCCAGTCCGGGGCCCGGGGTAACCCGCAACAGATCCGCCAGCTTTGCGGCATGCGGGGCCTCATGCAAAAGCCCTCCGGCGAAACCTTTGAGGTGCCGGTGCGCTCCTCCTTCCGCGAGGGGCTCACGGTGCTGGAGTACTTCATCTCCAGCCACGGGGCGCGGAAAGGTGGGGCGGACACCGCCCTCAGGACCGCCGACTCGGGCTACCTCACCCGCAAGCTGGTGGATGTGGCCCACGAGATCGTGGTGCGGGAGGCAGACTGTGGCACCACCAACTACATCTCCGTCCCCCTCTTCCAGCCCGACGAGGTGACCCGCTCCTTGCGCCTCAGGAAGCGCTCGGACATCGAGGCGGGGCTTTACGGGAGGGTCCTGGCCCGGGAGGTGGAGGTGCAGGGGGTGCGCCTCGAGGAGGGCCGCTACCTCTCCTTGGAAGACGTCAACCTCCTCATCAAGGGGGCGGAGGCCGGGGAGGTCAAGGAAGTGCCCGTGCGGAGCCCCCTCACCTGCCAGACCCGCTATGGGGTGTGCCAGAAGTGCTACGGCTACGACCTCTCCATGGCCCGGCCCGTGTCCATCGGCGAGGCGGTGGGGGTGGTGGCAGCGGAGTCCATCGGGGAGCCGGGCACCCAGCTCACCATGCGCACCTTCCACACCGGCGGCGTGGCCACGGGTACGGACATCACCCAGGGTCTGCCCCGCGTCATCGAGCTCTTCGAGGCCCGCAGGCCCAAGGCCAAGGCGGTGATCTCGGAGATCGATGGCGTGGTGCGCATTGAGGAAACCGAGGACAAGCTTTCCGTCTTCGTGGAGTCCGAGGGCTTCGCCAAGGAGTACAAGCTCCCCAAGGACGCCCGCTTGGTGGTGAAGGACGGGGACTACGTGGAGGCGGGCCAGCCCCTCACCCGTGGGGCCATCGACCCGCACCAGCTCCTGGAGGCCAAGGGACCGGAGGCGGTGGAACGCTACCTGGTGGATGAGATCCAGAAGGTCTACCGGGCTCAGGGCGTGAAGCTCCACGACAAGCACATCGAGATCGTGGTGCGGCAGATGCTCAAGTACGTGGAGGTCACCGACCCCGGGGACAGCCGCCTCCTCGAGGGCCAGGTCCTGGAGAAGTGGGACGTGGAGGCCCTGAACGAGCGGCTCATCGCCGAGGGCAAGACCCCGGTGGCCTGGAAGCCCCTCCTGATGGGGGTGACCAAGAGCGCTCTCTCCACCAAGAGCTGGCTTTCCGCCGCCAGCTTCCAGAACACCACCCACGTCCTCACCGAGGCGGCTATCGCCGGCAAGAAGGACGAGCTCATTGGCCTCAAGGAAAACGTCATCCTGGGCCGCCTGATCCCCGCCGGCACCGGCTCGGACTTCGTGCGCTTCACCCAGGTGGTGGACCAGAAGACCCTGAAGGCCCTGGAGGAAGCCCGCAAGGAGGCGGTGGAGGCCACCAAGGAGGCCCCTGCCCGCCGGGCCCCCCGCCGGGAGCAGCCGGGCAAGCAGGCTTAAGGGAGGGCTTATGGGGCGGCGGGAAAACCCCGCCGCCTTTTGCCGCATAATGGGGCCATGCTAGCTAGGCTCTACGCCGTCTTCCGCCAGGTGGGGGAAGACCTCTTCGCCCAGGGCCTCATCTCCGCCACCGCAGGCAACTTTTCCGTCCGCACCAAGGACGGCTTCCTCATCACCAAAAGCGGGGTGCAGAAAGCCCGGCTTACCCCGGAGGACCTGGTGGAAGTTCCCTTAGAAGGCCCCTTTCCCCCTGGGGCCAGCGTGGAGAGCGTGATCCACCGGGAGGTCTACCGGCAGACAAAGGCCCAGGCCCTGGCCCACGCCCACCCCCGGGTGGCGGTGGCCCTTTCCTTGCACCTAGAGCGGCTCATCCCCTTGGACCTCGAGGGCCGGCTCTACCTCAAGGAAGTCCCGGTCCTCTCCCCCAAGACCACCTCCGCCACGGAGGAAGCGGCCTTGGCGGTGGCGGAGGCCCTCCGGGAACACCCGGTCTGCCTCCTGAAGGGGCACGGGGCTTTCGCCCTGGGGCGCAAGGAAAGACCGGAAGAGGCCCTGCTGGAGGCCTATGCCCTCCTCACCACCCTGGAGGAAAGCGCCGAGGTCCTCCTTTACCACCGGCTTTGGGGGAAGGGATGAGGGTGCTCTTCGTGGAGGGCAAGGAACGGGAGCCCCTTTGGGCGCTGGCGCAAAGGCTCCCCCACCCCTCTTGGCTCCTGGCCGGGGAAGGGGTTTTCCTCCTCGAGGTCTTTGGGGCCACGGAGGAGGCCAAGGCCCTGGCGGAGGGCCTCCCTGGGGTCAGGGTCTGGACCTTTACCTTGGAGGATGGGGTAGTCTATAGGGGATGCGGGAAGAAATCGGGTACATCCCCGTAGGGGAGGCGGAGCTTTACGTGGAGGACGTGGGGGACGTGCACGCCCCCGCCCTTTTGGTCCTCCACGGGGGCCCCGGAGGGAACGCCTACGTCCTCCGGGAAGGGCTCCAGGACTACTTGGAAGGCTTCCGCGTGGTCTACTTTGACCAGCGGGGCTCGGGGCGGAGCCTGGAGCTTCCCCAAGACCCCCGGCTCTTCACCCTCGATGCCCTGGTGGAGGACACCCTGGCCCTGGCCGAAGCCCTGGGGATAGAACGGTTTGGCCTCGTGGCCCACGGCTTCGGGGCGGTGGTGGCCCTGGAGGTGCTTCGCCGCTACCCCGAGGCGGAGGGGGCCGTGCTCCTGGGACCCTGGGTGAGCTTCCCTTGGCTTTCCGCCCGCCTGGCGGAGGCAGCGGGGCTCGCCCCGGGGGAGGACCCGGAGGAAAACCTCAGGGCCGCCTTGGAAAAGGCCGAGCCCAAGCTTCTTTTCGACCGCCTTATGTTCCCAAGCCCAAGGGGGCGCCTGGAGTACGAGTGGCTGGCGGAGGGCTCGGGGATCCTGGGCCCCGACACCCCGGCCTGGGCCTTCTTGCGCAACGGGCTTTGGCGCCTGGACTACACCCCCCACCTCACCCCCTCCGCCAAGGCCCTGGCGGTGGTGGTGGGGGAGCTGGACGGCACCAGCTACCCCTACGCCGAGGAGGTGGCGGAGCGGCTTAAAGCGCCCATCCGGGTGGTGCCCGGGGCGGGGCACTACCCCTGGATCGACGCCCCCGAGGCCTTTGCCGAGGCCTTCCAGGCCGGCCTGGCCCACCTTCTCGCCCCCCAAGGGTGGTAGACTAAGGGCGTCACCGGGGGTGCCCCAAAAGGGGCTGAGAAATACCCTTGGAACCTGATCCGGGTAATGCCGGCGTAGGGAAGGTGACGGGCCCCTCCCGGTGACAAGGAGGGGTTTTATGCGTAAAGCCTTGGCGTTCCTTCTCTTTTTGGCCTTCGGCCTGGCCCAGGAGGTCACGCTCCTTACCCACCAAAGTTTTTCCCTGGACAAGGGCCTCATCGCCCAGTTCGAGCGGGAAACGGGCCTGAAGCTCCGCATCCTCAAGGCGGGGGATGCGGGGGAAACCCTGAACCGGGCCATCCTCACCAAAAACGCCCCCATCGCAGACGTGCTCTACGGCTTCGACAACACCTTCCTCTCCCGAGCCTTGGAGGCGGACATCCTCCTCCCCTACCGGAGCCCGGAGATTAGGAACCTCAAGGCCACCTTGCTCCTGGACCCCACCTTCCGGGCCCTTCCCGTGGACTACGGTTGGGTGAGCCTGAACTACGATAAGGCCTACTTCCAGAACCGGCCCTTGCCCAAGGCGCCCGAGGACCTGGCCAAGCCCGAGTACGCCAGGCTCCTGGTGGTGCAAAACCCCGCCACCAGCTCCCCCGGCCTCGCCTTCCTCATGGCCACCGTGGCCCGCTTCGGCGAGGACGGCTACCTGGACTTCTGGGCCCGGCTCCGGGACGGCGGGGTGCGGGTGGCCAAGGGCTGGAGCGAGGCCTACTACACCCACTTCACCCTCTACAAGGGGGACCGGCCCCTGGTGGTCTCCTACACCACCAGCCCCGCCGCCGAGGTCTACTACTCCGAGGGCAAGTACCAAGAGCCCCCCACGGCCAACCTCTTCCCGGAGCTTGCCTTCTTCCAGGTGGAGTTCGTGGGCATCCTGAAGGGCACCCGGAACCTGGAAGGGGCCAAAAAGCTGGTGGACTGGCTCCTCTCCCGTCCCGTGCAGGAGAACCTCCCCACGGAGATGTGGATGTACCCCGCCCGGCGGGACGCCAAGCTCCCTGAGGTCTTCCGCTTCGCCCCCGAACCCGTGGGGAGCGTGCGGCTGGACCCCAAGCGCATGGCGGAAAACCGGGAGCGCTGGATCGAGGAGTGGACCAAGGTGGTCCTCCAGGGGCAAAGCCCGGAGGCGGTGCGCCGGGGGCGGCGCTAGGGGATGGCGCGGCTCGCCGGGTGGGTGGTCCTCCTCTTCCTTGCCTTCGCCCTCTTCTACCCCCTCTTCCGCCTCCTTCTCCTGGGGCTAGGGGTGGGGTTTTGGAGCGCCTGGGCCAACCCCTATTACTGGGAGCGCTACCGCTTTAGCCTGGAGTACGGCCTGGCCTCGGCCCTCCTCACCCTCGCCCTGGCCCTTCCCTTGGCCTTCCTCTTCCGGCGGCGCTTCCCCTTGCGCGCCCTTTTCCTCTCCCTTTCCACCTTGCCCTTCGTCCTTCCCACCCCGGTGGTGGCCCTGGGGTTTTTGGCCCTGCTGGGCCCTCGAGGGGTGCTGGGGGTAGACCTCTACGGCACCTTCGCCCTTCTCCTCCTGGCGGCGGTGTTCTACAACCTGGGGCTAGCCCTAAGGATCCTCCTCCCCGTGGCCCTGGGCCTGGAAGCGCCTTTGCAGGCGGCGCGGAGCCTGGGGGCCACGCCCCTTCGCGCCTTCCTTCGGGTGGGGCTTCCCCTCCTACTGCCCGCCCTGGGGGGCGCAGGGCTTCTCGTCTTCCTCTACACCTTCTCCGCCTTTGGGGTGCCCCTCCTCCTCGGGGGGCCCAGGCACGCCACCCTCGAGGTGGAGGTCTACACCCTCCTCGCCCACCGCCTGGCCCTGCCCGAGGCCAGCGCCCTCATGGCCTGGCAGCTTTTCACCCTGGGCCTTGCGGTCCTCCTTTACCTGCGCCTCAAGGCCTACCCCCTCCCTCCAGGGCCCCTCCTCCCCGCCCCTTCCCTGGCCTATCCCTTAGGGCTTGGAGCCTTTTTCCTCCTCCTCTACGCCCCCCTCCTGGCCCTCTTCGCCCAAGGGAACCTTTCCGCCCTCCGCTCCGCCTGGTCCTCAGAGGACTTCACCCCCCTTTCCCTGGCCCTGGCCAATTCCTTGCGCTTCACCCTCCTCGCCCTCCTCCTGGCCCTGCCCCTGGGGGTGGCCTACGGGGTGGCAGCGCGCCGGAGCGGGCTTTGGGACCTCCTAGGCCTTTTCCCCCTCATGGTGAGCCCGGTGGCGGTGGGCCTCGGCTACCTGGTGGCCTACCCCACCCTGCGGGGCTCCTTGCTCCTCCTCCTCACCGCCTACGCCCTCCTGGCCTACCCCCTCCTGGCCCGGGCCCTCCTGCCGGCCCTTAGGAGCCTCCCCCCAAACCTCCTGGAGGCGGCGCGAACCCTGGGGGCCACCCCCTTCCGCGCCTTCCTTCGGGTAGAGCTTCCCCTCCTCCGCCCCGCCCTGGCCTCGGGGGTGGCCTTGGCCTTAGCCGCCCTCCTGGGGGAGTTTGGGGCGAGCCTGGTGCTGTGGCGGCCCGAGTGGACCACCTTGACCCTGGCCATCTACGAGCGCCTCGGCCGCCCCGGGGAAGGGCCCTTTCGGGAGGCCTTGAGCCTGGCCGCCCTCCTCGCCCTCCTCTCCGGCCTCCTCTTCTACCTCCTGGACCGGGGGCGGGGCCGGGTGGGTTAAGGAAACCCGGCCATAAACTCCCGCACCACCCCAAGGAAGCGCCGCCCGTCCAGGAGGAGGGCCAGGAGGGCCCAGACCAAGGCGGCGCGAAAGGCCTCGGGAGCGAGGGAGGCGGCGAAGAGGAAGGGAGTGAAGGTGGCGGGCACCTGGAGGAGCATGGAGAGGCTCTTGTTGGGGTAGCGGAGGAGTAGGGTAAGGGCCAGGACCATCCAGGAAAGGCCCAAGCCCAGGGGCACCAGGCCCGCCCCCAAGAGGTAGGCGAAGCCCGCCCAGGCCATTCCGGCGTCCAAGGGGTAGTCCCAGGCGGCGAGGCGGGTGGGCCGCCCGGCGGCCCGGGCCAGCATCCCGTCCAAAACATCCAGGGTCCAGCCCAGGAGAAGAAGGCGCACCACCTGCCCCAAGGCCTCTGGCCCCTCCCCCACCCGGAGGAGGAGGCAACAGGCCACCCCGCCCCGGGCCAGGGTGCACAGGTCGGCCAAGGCCCTCACCCTAGCCCTCCTGGAGCAAGGCGGCAAGCCCCTCCACCGCCCCCTGGCGCAGGGAGAGGTGGGCCAAGGGGGTGAGGGGGGTGGGCTCGGGATTCACCTCCACCAGATAGGCCCCGGCGGCGAAGGCGATGCGCCCCAAGGAGGCGGCGGGCTCCACCTCGGCGCTGGTGCCCACCACCAAGGCCACGTCCGCCTGGGCGAAGGCCCTTTCCGCCCGCTCCCAGGCCCCAAGGGGGAGAAGCTCCCCGAACCAGACCACGTCGGGCCGGGCCCGGTGGCCGCAGGCGGGGCAGAAGGGGGGCGGGGTGAAGGTTTCGGGCAGGGGAAAGCGCTGGCCGCAGGCCTCGCACCGGGCCCAGAGGAGGTTGCCGTGGAGCTCCACCAGGTTCTGGCTTCCGGCCCGGGCGTGGAGGCCGTCCACGTTCTGCGTCACCAGGAGGAACTCCCCCCCGCGGGCCAACACCCGCCGCTCCAGCTCCACCAGGGCGTGGTGGGCGGGGTTGGGTAGGGCCTCCCGCACCTTGGCGATGCGCCAGGCGTACCAGGCCCACACCCTTTCGGGGTCCTTGGCATAGGCCTCGGGGGTGGCGTAGTCCAGGGGGTTGAAGTTCCGCCACAGGCCCTCCGCATCCCTGAAGGTGGGGATGCCCGAGGGCTTGGAGATGCCCGCCCCCGTGAGCACCGCCACCCGCTTGGCCTCCCTGAGCCGCCTTTGCGCCTCGTGAAGCTTTTCCATCCCCATCCCATCCTAGCGCGGTAGGCTAAGGGGGATGCGGCTTTTCACCCCCGAGGCCATGCGGGAGGCGGACAGGAAGGCGGAGGCGATGGGCTACCCCACCCTGCTCCTCATGGAGTGGGCGGGGATGAAGGCCGCCCGGGCCTACCGGAGGCTTTTCGGCGAAGCGCCCGCAGTGGTGCTCTGCGGCAAGGGGAATAACGGCGGGGACGGGCTTGCCCTGGCCCGGCACCTCCTCTTGGAGGGGGTGCGGGTGCGGGTCTACGCCGCAGAAGGGCAAGGGGGGGATGCCCTCCTCATGCGGCGGGCCCTGGAGGCCATGAACCTTCCCCTCCTTCCCCTGGAGGAGGCCGCTTGGGGGGAAGGGGAGGTCCTGGTGGACGCCCTCTTCGGCACCGGGCTCAAAGGCCCCCTGGAAGGGTTTTACGCCGGGCTGGTGGAGCGGGTGAACGCCTCGAGGCTCCCCGTTTTCTCCCTGGACCTCCCCTCGGGCCTTCCCTTCACCCCCCACGTGCGGGCCACGGCCACCGTGGCCTTCGCCGCCCTCAAGACGCCCCACCTCCTCCACCGCGAGGCCTGCGGCACGCTTTTCCTGGCGGAGATCGGCCTGCCCCAAGCCCTCCTGGAGCGGGAGGACCTCCCCGAGGTGGCCACCCCCGATGCCCTAAGGCCCCTCCTTCCCCAACGCCCCCTCACCGCCCACAAGGGGAGCGTGGGCCGGGTGGGGGTGCTCGGGGGCTACCGGGGAGACGCCCTCCGCTACGCCGGCGCCCCCCTCCTGGCCGCCTGGGGGGCGTACCGCATGGGGGCGGGGCTGGTGCACCTGGCCGTTCCTGAGGGGACGCTCTTAGAGCCCCTGGAGGCCGTCTTCCACCCCGTACCCGCCCCCGCCCTTCCCCCCATGAAGGTGGAGGCCCTGGCGGTGGGCATGGGCGGGGGGCCCTGGGGGAAGGCCTGGGCCCTGGAGGCCCTGCAGGCGGGCCTGCCCACGGTCCTGGACGCCGATGCCCTCCACCTCGAGGTGGTGGCCCTCTACCGCCGCACCGGGGCCAAGGCGGTCCTCACCCCCCACGCAGGGGAGGCGGCCAGGCTCCTGGGCACCTCCCCGGAGGAGGTAACCAAAGACCCCGTGGCCGCCGCCCGGGCCCTGGCGGAGGCCACGGGCCACACGGTGGTCCTCAAGGGGAACCCCACGGTGGTGGCGGAGGGGGAGCGGACCTCCGTGAACCCCACGGGCAACCCCGCCCTGGCCACCGGGGGCACGGGGGACGTCCTGGCGGGGGCCATCGCCGCCCTTTTGGCCGCAGGGCTACCCCCCTTCGATGCCGCCCGGCTTGGGGTGTACCTGCACGGCCTCGCCGGGGACCTCTTGGCGGGGGAAAGGGGCGTGGGCCTTTTGGCCCGGGAGGTGGCGGAGGCCCTGCCCCGGGCGCGGCGGGCCCTTGAAGGGGGCCTCGGCCTCCCCTTTGGCCTGGTATAGTCTTGGGCAAGGGCGTTGCCCCGAACCATGGACCTATCCCGCCTTTACGTCCCCGCTACCTTAGCCAACCTGGGCTCGGGCTTCGACGCCTTGGGGGTAGCCTTGGACCTCTACCTGGAGGTGGAGGCGGAGCCGGCCCGGGAAGACGTCTTCCTCTACGAGGGGGAAGGCCAGGTGGCGGGAACGGACAACCTGATCCACCAGGGCTACCGGGCGGGGATGGCCGCCTTGGGCTTGAAGGCAGAGCCCTTGGCCATCCGCGCCTTCAACCCCATCCCCCTGGCCCGGGGCATGGGGAGCTCCTCCGCCGCCTTGGTGGCGGGGGTGGCCTTGGCGGACCGGGTTTCCGGCGGGCGGCTTGGGCGGGAAGGGGTGTTCCGGGTGGCCGCCCGCCTGGAGGGCCATCCCGACAACGTGGCCCCCGCGGTCTACGGAGGGTTCGTGGCCGCCCTGAGCGACCCCCCCTTGGCCATCCCCTTGCCCAGGCCTGAGGGGGTGCGCTTCGTCCTGGCCGTTCCCCCCTACCCCGTGCCCACCCTCTTGGCCCGGGCCGCCCTGCCGGAAAGGGTACCCTTGGCCGATGCCGTTTACAACCTGGCCCGAAGCGCCCTCTGGCCCGCCGCCCTCTACTCGGGGCGCCTCGAGGCCCTGCGGGAGGCCTGCCGGGACCGCCTCCACCAGCCCCACCGGGCCCACCTCATGCCCGGGGTGCTGGAGGCCCTGGAAGGCGCCCTGGAGGCGGGGGCCCTGGCCGCCTTCGTGGGGGGGGCCGGGCCCACCCTGGCCGCCTTGGTGCGCCAGGGCACGGAGGAACGGGTGGCCCGGGCCCTGGAGGGTTACCGCGGCCCGGGCCAGACCTTGGTCCTAAACCTAGGGGAGGGATACTTTTGGAAGGAAACCTGAACACCATCCCTCTTACGGAGCTTTTGGAGCTTATTCACGGCCACCGCCGCTCCGGGGTTTTGGAGGTGAAGGTGGGGCCTTTGCCCCTTTCCCTCCGCTTCTCCGCCGGGGAGGTGGTGGGGGCGGCGATCCTGGACTGGGAAGGCCTCGAGGCCCTCTTCGCCTTCCCCCTCCACCCCAAGGAAGGCCCCTTCCGCTTCCAACCCGGCCCCCCTTCCCAGGAGCGCCCCCTCCTCCCCTTCGCCAGCCTCCTGGGGGAGTGGGCCCGGGTAAACGACGAGTGGGACCGGTTCCGCACCCTGGTGGACTCTCCTAGCCGCGTCCTGGAGGCCATCCGTCCCAAGCCGCCCCTAGAGGTCTTCCAGGGGGGCAAGAGCGTCCGGGCCGCGGCCAAGGCCTGGGGGGTTCCCCTCCTCATCGCCATGGAGCGGGCCTACATGGGGGTAAGGGAAGGGGACCTCTACCCCTTGCGCCGCTACGCCTGGTACGCCCTGCGCATCCGCTACCAGGGGCGCAAGGGCAAGACCCTGGAGGAGTACGGCCAGCTCCAGGCCCTCCTGGACGGAACCCGCAACCTGGGGGAGGTGATCGCCACTGGGGTGCCCGTGGGCCTGGTGCGCCGCTACCTGGTCCAGGCCCTAAGCTCAGGGGAGATTACCCCCCAGGGCCGGGGCTGGCTCCTGCGGGACCTCACCTGGGAGATGGAAAAAGAAGGGGAAGCCTAGGCGCGCCTAGGCCCCCAGGGTCCCTTGGCCTACTTCTTCTTGCGGGGACGGTACTTGCCGTAGGTACCCCGCCAGATCTTGCCCCTACGGGTGCGACGGTCGCCCTTGCCCATGCCTTCCCTCCTTAGGCGTTAGCCCCTTGGGTGGAAAGGAGCTGGTGGACCTTGCGCATCAGCCGGGACTTCCTGCGGGCGGCGGCGTTCTTGTGCAGGGTGGAACCCTTGGCCGCCTTGTCGATAAGGCTCTCGGCCTTGCGCATGATCTTGATGGCCTCCTCCGCCTTGCCCTCCTGGGCTAGCTGGACGGCCTTCTTGCTCAGGGTCTTGATGGCCGACTTCTTGGCCTTGTTGCGAAGCCGGCGCTTCAAGGATTGCCGGTGCCGCTTCAGAGCGGAAAGGTTCCTCTTGGGCTTCTTCTGCGCCATCGTTCTCCCCTTATGCCCCCTCGGGGCAGACCAGGCCTAAGTGTAGCACACCCCGCCCTATGGGGCAAACTTGGTGGCCACCCAGTCGTAGCGCACCTGGCCCTTGGCGTCTTGTAGGCGGAAGCGCAGGAGGTACTCCCCGGCGCTCACGGGAAAGCGCACCTCTTCCTGGAAGCTCCCCCGATAGCGCCTCTCCCCCAAGAGCCTTCCTTCCTGAAGCAAGGCCACCTCGAGGCTTCCTTCCTGCAGGCTTCCCGCCACCCGCACCTTCACCGCATCGTAAAGCCCCGTGACCCGCAAGGGGTAGCGGGCCTCCCCCGTGTACTTCCAGTAGAAGACGGGCAAGAAGGGCGGATACCCCAGGGCCAGGCCGTAGCGTTCGGCGTACCAGTAAAGGCCCAAAGCGGCCAAGACCACAAGGAGCAGGCTACGCATTGCCCTAAGTATACTTGGGCACATGGCAGGCACGGGCACCATCCCCCCGGAAGAAGCCTTCGCCCTCCTCAAGCGGGGGGCGGAAGAGATCCTCCCCGAGGAGGAGCTTCTGGCCAAGCTGAAGGAAGGCCGGCCCCTTACGGTAAAGCTGGGGGCCGACCCCACCCGGCCCGACCTCCACCTGGGGCATGCGGTGGTTCTGAGGAAGATGCGCCAGTTCCAGGAGCTTGGGCACAAGGTGGTCCTCATCATCGGCGACTTCACCGGGATGATTGGGGACCCCTCGGGCCGGAGCAAGACCCGCCCTCCCCTCACCCTGGAAGAAACCCGGGAAAACGCCAAGACCTACGTGGAGCAGGCGGGGAAGATCCTGAGGCAGGAGCCCGAGCTCTTCGAGCTCCGCTACAACTCCGAGTGGCTCGAGGGCCTCACCTTCAAGGAGGTGGTGCGCCTCACCTCCCTCATGACCGTGGCCCAGATGCTGGAGAGGGAGGACTTCAAGAAGCGCTACGAGGCGGGCATCCCCATCTCCTTGCACGAGTTCCTCTACCCCTTCGCCCAGGCCTACGACTCCGTGGCCATTAAGGCCGACGTGGAAATGGGGGGAACGGACCAGAGGTTCAACCTCCTCGTGGGGCGGGAGGTGCAGCGGGCGTACGGGCAAAGCCCCCAGGTCTGCTTCCTCATGCCCCTTCTGGTGGGCCTAGACGGCCGGGAGAAGATGTCTAAAAGCCTGGACAACTACATCGGGGTGGCCGAGCCCCCCGAGGTGATGTTCAAGAAGCTCATGCGGGTCCCCGACCCCCTGCTCCCGAGCTACTTCCGCCTCCTCACGGACTTGAGCGAGGAGGAGATCCAGGCCCTTCTCCAGGCGGGCCCCGTTCCCGCCCATCGGGTCCTGGCCCGCCTCCTCACCGCCGCCTACGCCAGGCCAAGGATCCCCGCCCGCATCGACCGGGCCTTCTACGAGAGCCTGGGCTACGCCTGGGAGGCCCTGGGCCAGGACAAGGAGGCGGGCCCCGAGGAAGTTCGGCAGGCGGAGGTCCGCTACGACGAGGTGGCCAAAGGGGGGATCCCCGAGGACATCCCCGAGGTCACCATCCCCGCTTCCGAGCTCAAGGAGGGGCGGATCTGGGTGGCGCGGCTTTTCACCTTAGCGGGCCTCACCCCTTCCAACGCCGAGGCCAGGCGGCTCATCGGGAACCGGGGCCTCCGCCTAGACGGGGAGTTGGTCACGGACCCCAGCCTCGAGGTGGACCTCTCCCGGCCCCGGGTCCTGCAGCGGGGAAAGGACCGCTTCGTGCGGGTAAGGCTTGCCCCTTAAGCCCCCTCCATGGGCCTCAGGGGCACCTCGTGGCCGGTGGCGTAGAGGGTGTCCCCCTCCGCCTCGAGGCGGAGGCGGGGCAGGGGGTAGCGGGGAGGGCCATAGATGGCCTTTCCCCCCAGAAGGGGGTCAAAGGCGCCGAAGTGGCAGGGACAGCCCAGGAAGGGCCGCTCGGGGCGGAAGTTATAGAGAAGGGAAGCCGCCTCGGGGTCGGGGACGTAGTTCAGGGTGCAACCCTGGTGGGTGCAGATGCGGCTAAAGGCAATGTAGTGCGCTTCCCCCAGGGAAAGCCCCCCAGGAGCGGGCTCGGGAAGCCGAAGGAGGATGGCCCTAAGCTCCCCCAAGGGCAGGGGATAGAGGAAGGGCTTGGCCTGCCACACCCCAAGCTCCCCCAGCCGGGCCACCGCCACCTTGGGGCCCTCCTTCCACGTGGGCGGGCCCGCCTCGGGCCGGGGCCGGAAGCGGAGGTTGTAGGTGCGCACGCCAAACCAGGCGAAAAAGCCCCCCGCCACGGCCACGGGAACGTAGAAGAAGAGGTCGCGCCGCTTCATAGCCCTTGGAGGTAGGCCAAGAGGGCCTCTAGCTCCCCCTCGCCCAGGGACACGGCGGGCATCTGGCCCCTTCCTTTCAGCACGATCTCCCGCACCGCCTCCGGCGCCTTCAGAATGGGGTTCCCCTTAAGCCTGGGCCCCACGCCCCCCTCCCCTTCCACCCCGTGGCAAAGGGCGCAGCGGGCCAAATAAACGCTTTTCCCGTCCTTCCCCCCTTGGGCCTGAGCCCGGGCCATGGCGATCAAGCCCTCCACCCGCTCCCGGGCCTCGCCCCCCGCCTCCAGGTACCGCTCCCAAGCGGCGATGGCCTGGTCCATCTCCCCCTTTTGGAAGTAGAGGTTCCCCAGGAAAAGCCATCCCTCCGCGGCCTTGGGGTCGGCGTGCTGGGCGATTTCCAAAAACATCTGCGCCTCCTCGAGCCTCCCCCCCATGAAGAGGAGAATCCCCACCCGCCGCACCGCCTCCACGTTCCGCGGGTCCTTCTTCAGCACCTCTAGGTAAGCCTCCGCCGCCTGGTCAAAGGCCTGGAGCTCGTAGGCCCGCCGCCCCCAGGCCAAGAGGTCCTCCACCGCCCCCGTCCGCTTTGCCTTATCCGCCAGGGCCCTGAGCTCCTGGGCCTCGGCCCTTTGCGTCACCGTGGTCTCCCCGGGTAGGCGGGGCAGGGTGTACCGCCAAAGGCCTACCCCCAGGAGGACCACCGCACCCAGGACCAGGGCCACAGGCAAGGGGTTGAAGGGGCGCCGCTCCGGGGGGCGGTACCCCTCCAGGGCCCTTTCCAGCTCCACCATGCGGGCCAGGGCGAGCTTTTTCGCCTCCCCCTCCAGGGCCTCCACCTCGGTGCGCAAAACCTCCAACTCCCGAAGGAGCTCCTCCCGCCTGGGCGGCTCGGGAAAAGGCTCCTTAGGGCCCCAAAGGGGCCTGAGGGCCAAGGCCAGCCCCAAGAGGAAGAGGACCAGGAACAGCAGGGTGGCCGTCATGCCGGGGGCTCCTTCAGGCGGCGCTCCGCCTCCTCCAAAAGCTCCTTGGGCACCTTCCTGGGACGGAAATAGGCGAAAAGCCCCCAGGCCAGGAGGAACAGGGCCACCCCGGGCAACACCCAGGCCCAAAGCGTCACCCCCCGCCGAGGCGGACTGTAGAGGATCCATTCCCCATAGCGGTCCACGAAGAAGGCCTTGATCTCCTCCTCCGTCTTGCCCTCTTGAAGCATCTCGGCGATGATGCGCCGCATCTCCACCGCCACCCCCGAGTTGCTCTCGGCGGCGCTTTCCCCTTGGCACACGGGGCAGCGGAGCTCCCGGGCGATGCGGAACACCTCCGGGGAAAGGTCAGGGGGAGGCTCCGCTTGGCCCAGGGCGGGCAGGAAGAACAGGGCGAGGAACAGCACCCACCTCACGGCAACGCCTCCTTTAGGTACTTCTCCAAGGTAGCCTGGTCGATGGCCCCGGCGTGGCGGGCCAGGACCCGCCCCTCGCCATCGATGAAAAAGGTTTCGGGCACCCCGTACATCCCGTAGTCCACCCCCACCCGGCCCCGGGGGTCAAAGACCTGGGGGAAGGTGAGGCCGAACTGGGCGATGAACTTCAGGGCCTCCGCCTCCTTGTCCTGGGTGTTCACCCCCAGGAAGAGCACGCGGTCCTTATAGGCGCGCCAGGCAGCCTCCAGCACCGGGGCCTCCTCGTAGCAGGCGGGATAGCACCAGCTAGCCCAGAAGTTGAGGACGATGGGCCGCTTCCCCAGGTGGTCGGAAAGGCGGAAGGTCTCCCCCCACTCCGCCCGGTAGGGGAGAAGGACGGGCAGGGTGAAGTCGGGGGCAGGGCGCCGCTCCTTGGCCAAGACCGAGGGGAGCTCCTTGGGGTTGCGCTGCATCCCCCAGAAGAAAAGCCCGCCCAAGGCCACCACCAAAAGGATCCAAAGCCAGGCCCTCACGCTGGGCTCACCCCCTTGGCCTCCTCTCGGCGCGCCTGCGGCCAGAGGATGTAGAGGGTTCCCAGGGCCATGAGCCCCCCCGCCACCCACATCCAGAAGACCAGGGGCGTGACGATGAGGCGCAAGGAGGCCCATTCGCCCTTTTCCCGGTCAAAGTCCATGAGGAGGAAGTAGTAGTCGTTCCCCGGGGTGTAGACCACCTTGGGGGCGGGCAGGGGGGAGTTCATCTGGGGGTAGAAGTGGAGCCGGGGCCCCACCTCCCCGAAGCGGTCGGTCTGGACCCGGGCCTCCACGGCGAAGCGCCGCCCCTCGTCCAGGACCCGCACCCCTTGGAAGGTGAGCCTTAAGCCCGCCACCTCCCAGCTTTCCCCTCGATAAAGGGTCTTCTCGCTTTCCAAGCGGTAGGTCTGGCTAAAAGCGATGCCAAGCCCCATGAGGGCCACGGCGAAGTGGACCACCAGGCTCCCCACCCGCCTGCGGTTTTCCAAAAAGCCCCAAGGGGAAAGCCCCGCCCGCACCCGCCCCAAGACCCCTTCCCGCACCAGGAGGAGAATGGCGGCCACGTTGTAGAGGAAAAGCCCCACCGCCAAGGAGGCCCCCACGGTATAGCCCCGGGCCAGCCCAAGAAGGGTTCCCAAGGCCAAGACGCCCAAAAGCAGGTAAAGGTTCCGCAAGGCCTCGGCCCTCGGCCTCCGCCAGGGCAAAAGGGGTCCCACCCCCATGAGGAGCAAAATCCCAGCCCCAAGGGGGGCGGAAAGCTGGTTGAAAAAGGGGGCCCCCACGCTCACCTTGGCCCCGGCGAAGGCCTCCACCAAAAGGGGGTAGAAGGTGCCCAAGACTACCACCAAGGCCCAACCGGCGAAGAAGAAGGCCCCCAGAAGGAGCGCCCCCTCCCGGGAAAAGGGGTGGAAGAAAGCGGTGTCCCGCACCTCGCGGGAAACCCGGGAAAGCAGGGCCAGGCCAAGCAGGGTGGCGAGGAGGAAGAAGCCCAAGAAGGCCGGCCCCACCGGGCCCTCGGCGAAGGCGTGCACGGACTGGATCACGCCGCTGCGGGTGAGGAAGGTGCCGAGCACCGTGGCGGCGAAGGCCAGGGTGACGAAGGCAAAGTTCCAGGCCTTAAAGGCCCCCCGGGTCTGCTGCACCAAGGCGGTGTGGAGGAAGGCGGTGGCGAGAAGCCAGGGGATGAAGCTGGCGTTTTCCACCGGGTCCCAGGCCCAGTACCCGCCCCAGCCCAAGACCTCGTAGCTCCACCACATCCCCGCCACCTTCCCGGCGGTGAGGAAGCCCCAGGCGATGAGGGTCCACCACCGCGTTTCCTCCACCCAGGTCTGGTAGCGGCGGGTGACCATGGCCGCCACGGCGTAGGCGTAGGGCACGCTTAGGCCCACGAAGCCCAGGTACATGAGCACGGGGTGGACGGCCATCATCCAGTGGTTTTGCAGGAGGGGGTTGGGGCCCACCCCGTCCTGGGGCGGGTTGGGCAGGGTTTCAAAGGGGCTGGCGATGGTGGCCATAACCCCAAAGAAGAAGACCTGGACACCAAAAAGCACGGCGAGCACCCAGGAGGCCCGCCAGGGGTCCAGGGCCCGCCGACCCGCCAGGAGGGTGTAAAGGGTCTGCAAAAGCCCCCAGAGGAGGATGCTCCCCTCCAGGGCGGCCCAAGGGGTGACCAGGGTGACCCAAAGAGGGTCTTTCACCGAGTGGTTCTTGGCCACGTAGGCCAAGGAAAAGTCGTGGGTGAGGAGAGCCCACTCCAGGGCCAAAAAGGCGGCCAAGGCGGCAAGGAAGGTGGGGAGAAGGAGGGACTTGGCCCCCTTAAGGAAGCGCCCATCCCCCTGGAAGTAGGCCAAAAGGGCTAGGGCCAGGCCCAAGAGGCTAAAGGCCAGGGCCAGGCTCACGCCCAGATTGCCCAAAAGCGCCGGGGTCACTTGGCCTCCTCAATCAGCTTGCGCACCTCCTCGGGCGTCCACCCCGCCTTGGGAGCTTGGTAGCTTTCCGAGTGTTTCACCAGGAGGTTAGTGCCCTGGAAAACCCCCTCTTGGAAGCGGCCCTCCACCACCACCCCCTGGCCCTCCTTGAACATACCCGGGGGGGTACCCTTGTGGAAGACAGGAACCTCCGCCACCCCGTCGGTGAGGACAAAACGGAGCTCCAGCCGGTCCTTGTCGTATTGCACCGTGCCCGGCTTCACCAGGCCCCCGAGGCGCACCGGGCGATTTTGGTAACGGGCCTGATCCTGGAGGTACTCCGAGGGAGTGAGAAAGTACACCAGGTTCTGCCCCAGGCCCCCGAAGACGAGGTAACCCAGGGCCCCCAGGATGACCACGAGGCCGAAGAGGTACTTGGTCCTCATCTAGCCCTCCGGTAGCGCCAGAGGAGGTAGGCCAGATAGCCGAAGACCGCAAGGTAGGTGAGGACGTAGACCCAGGTGACGAAGACTTCGCTCACGCTTCCTCCTTTTGGGCCTCGAGGGCCGCCACCAAGGCCCGAAGGCGCACGAAGCCCAGGTAGAGCAGGGTGAACACGAAGAGGTTAAAGAGAAGAGCCTGGAGCATGGCTGGGTCCATGTGGATCTTGCCCGTGGTCAGGTCGATGGACTGGGTCTGGTGCAGGCTCCGCCACCACTTCACCGACATGTAGCTGATGGGCACGTTGATGAAGCCCAAAATCCCCACCGCCGCCGCCGCCTTGGCCCGGAGTTCCGGGTCCTCAATGGCCCCCCGCAGAAGGAAGTAACCCACGTAAACGGCGAAGAGGATGGCGGTGGTGGTGAGCCGCGGCTCCCAGGTCCAGTAGACCCCCCAGGTGGGCCGAGCCCAGAGCATCCCCGTCACCAAGGCCAGGCCCATAAAGACGAGGCCGATCTCGGCGCTGGCCAGGGCCACCCGGTCGTAGCGGGGGTCTTGGCGGAAGAGGTAGAGGAGGGAGTACAGGAAGGTCACGAAGAAGGCCAGATACCCAAGCCAAGCCCCGGGCACGTGCAGATACATAATGCGGGCCAGGTACCCCTGGTTCACGTCCGGCGGGGCGGAGAGGGCCAGGTAAAGCCCCACCGGCAAAAGGAGGAGCCCCAGGCCCAAGAAAGCCCAGGTGAGGGCGTCCGGTCGTTCAGGGTGTGCCGCCTTTAGCATCGCTTGCCTCCACGAACCTAAGCATAGCCGCCTCTTGGGTGAAAAATCTGTGGCCCTCTACCCTTCCATCACCACGGGGAAGAGGAGGGCTCCCGCGGTGAGGTAGACCACGTCAAAGACCAAAAGGAGCTGCCACCAAGAGGCCACCTCCACCAGGGGAAGCCCCTCCAAAAGCCCCGCCGTGGCCCGGACCCCCGCCAGGACCACGGGCACCACCAGGGAGAAGAGGAGGAGGGGCAAAAGCACCTCCCGCCCCCGTAGCCGGGCGAGGAGCCCGGCGTAAAAAGTGGCCACGCTGGCGTAGCCAAGCCCCCCCAGGGCCAGGGTAAGGAAAAGGGGTAGGGCCTTTTCCAAGGGCAAATAGAAGAGCAAAGCGGCAAGGAAAAGGGCTAAAGCGGAAAAGGGCAAGAGGAGGAGCATTTGGAAGAGGAGCTTCCCGAAGTAAACCCACTCCTTGCCCCCGGGGGTGAGGAGGAGGTCATCCAAGGTGGCGTCCTCCACCTCTAAGGCGAAGGCCCGGCCCGAAAGGAGAGTGGCCAGGAAGGCCAAGGCCACCCACAAGACCCCGGGGGCGGCCCGGCGCAAGGTCCCCTCCTCCGGGCCCAGGGCCAAGGCCATGATGAAGAGCATCACCGCCAAGAAGGTCAGGGCGGAAAGCACCCCCGCCCGGTCCCGCACCTCCAGGCGAAGGTCCCGCAGGGCCAAAAGCCAGACCCGCCCCACCTCCAGGCCCCTCCTCTCCCCACCCCTTTGCGTTTCCGCCCTCACGCCGCCCCCAGCCAGAGGATCCGGTCCGCCGCCACCTCCGCCAAGGCCCGGTCGTGGGTGGCGAAGACCACCCCGCCCCGCTCCCGGGCCCGGGCCAAGGCCCTAAGGAGGAGTTCTCGCCCCTCCTGGTCCAAGGCGGTTTCCGGCTCGTCCAAAAGCCAAAGGTCGGGGGAAAGGAGCTCCAGGCGGGCCAAGGCCAAGCGCTTTTTCATGCCGCTGGAGAAGGCAGCGAGGGGCAGGTCCTCCGGCAGGCCATACCGGGCCAAGGCCTCGCGCCAGTCCCCCTTGCCGCCGTGGAAGGCCAGGTCGTAGAAGAGGTGTTCCTTGGCGGTGAGGTGGCGGTGGAAGGCGGGGGGGTTGGCGAGGAAAAGGGCCCTCCCCTCCCGCACCACCCGGCCCCGAGTGGGCTTCAAGAGCCCCGCCATGAGCCGCAAAAGGGTGGTCTTGCCCGAGCCGTTGGGGCCCAGAAGGGCCACAACTTCGCCCCGGGCCAGGGAAAGGTTAAGGTCCCTTAGGACCCACTCCCGACCGAAGCGCTTGGAAACGGCCTCGAGGCGCAACATACTCCCTTCAGTCTAGGGGTATCCCCCGGGGACAAGGGTCCCTAGAGGTACTTCTGTAGCCACTCCGGCGTGATGCGCAGGAAGAAGGTGTTCAAGGCGGAGTACGTCCCGGTGAAGAGGAGCACTCCCACGAGGACGAGCACCACCCCGGCGAAGACCTCCACGTAATGGGAGAGCCTCCCCGCCCGCCTTAGCCACCCCTTGAGCCTTTCGGCGAAGAGGGCCACCAGGAGGAAGGGGACCGCAAGCCCCAGGATGTACGCCAGCAGGAAGCCCACCCCACCCCCCACGGCGGTGAGGGTAAGGATGGCCCCTAGGATGGGGCCGATGCAGGGGGTCCAGCCCAAGGCCAAGGTGGCCCCAAGCAGGAAGGCTCCCAAGGGGCGGCCCGTTTCCCCTTCGTAGCGGAGGGATACCCCCCACTTGGGCCTGAGGCCCAGCATGTAAAGCCCAAAGAGGACCAGGACCACCCCCCCCACCCGGGCCAGGGTCTGGCGGTGTTCAAAAAGAAGCCCCCCAAGAAGGGTAAAGGGAAGCCCCAGGAGGAAAAACACCGCCCCAAAGCCCAAGACGAAGAAGAGGGCGTTAAAGAGGGGGCGCCCCCTTTCTCCTCCCAGGTAAAAAAGGTAGGTGGGCACCAAGGGAAGCACGCAAGGGGAGAGGAAGGAGAGCACCCCCGCCAAGAAGGCTGCGCCCAAGGAAAGCGTCATGCTCCCATCCTAGGGCAAGGTGAGCCAGGGGAAACGGCGCTGGGTCTCCGGGTCCAGGTGCAAAAGCTCCCGGGCCGGCATGCGCACCTGGGGCAAGGTCTTTTGGTTGATGGGCTCGTCCGCTTCGATGATGCCGTTCATGTAAAGGAGGAAAGCCACCAGGTGGTAGACCTCCTCGTCGGTGAGGGTGCCTTCCTGGCCGAAGGGCATGGCCCGGCGGATGTAATCGTACAGGGTGGTGGCGTACTGCCAGTAGTTGCCGATGGCGTACTCCACGGGCTCCGTGTCCGGGGTGATGGGGAAGGGCTCGGCCACCAAGCGGTTGAAGGGGTAGCCTTCCCCCCGGGCCCCGTGGCAGGAAGCGCACTTCTCGGCGTAGATCCGCTCCCCCTCCTCCACCCTTCCCTCCCCCGGGGGAAGCCCCCGGCCATCGGGCAGGACCACGGGCCTGAGGTCGTACTGGGCCGCAAGCTCCTCGCTGATGGGGGTGCCCAGGCCATACCGCGCCCCCACCGCCAAGCCCAAGAGGACCACGGCGAAGAAGAGTTTCCTAGCCATCAAACACCTCCCCGTCGCACCCGCCCACGGAGCCCACGGCTTGGGCGCCCACGGGCCGATCCCCGTTCACCACCCGGCCGTCGGGCAGGATGCGCCAAGCCTGGATGGCGTTGTAGTGGTAGCGGTTGTTCTTCCCCCAGCGCTGGAAGAACTCCTCCCGGGTGGGCTGGGTGTTGCCCTTCTCGTCCCAAGCCCGGCTCCAAAGCACCACCTCCTCCCCCCGCCACTGCCAGGGCATCTTGAAGCGCACGAAGGCGTAGCGCTCCACGGGGGCCTCGAGGGTAGCCTGCCGCCAGGTCCTGCCCTCGTCCAAGGAGATCTCCACCTTGGTCACCCGGCCAAACCCGCTCCAAGCCAGGCCCCGGATCTCGTGGAACCCGGGCTTGATGGCCTGCCCCCCCGAGGGGTAGGTGATGATGGACTGGGGCTCCATGACCCAGGTGAAGGCCAGCACCTTCCCGTCCGCCATGACGTCCGTGTACTCGCTGGTCTCGTCCTTGGCCATGGCGGGCAGGTCCGTGACCAGGATGCGCCGGAGCCACTTCACCTGGATGCTCCCCTCCCAGCCCGGCACCACCAGGCGCACGGGGTAACCCTGCTCGGGGCGGAGGGCCTCCCCGTTTTGCGCATAGGCCACCAACACGTCCTCCATGGCCTTCTCCAAGGGAAGAGAGCGGGTATACATGGCAGCGTCCATCCCCTCCGGGATGAGCCACTTCGCCCCCGGCTTCACCCCCGCCTCCTTGAGGAGGAGGGCCAAGGGCACCCCCGTCCAGCTGGCGTTGGAGGCGAGCCCCCGGCTCCGGGTGGCGGTGAGGTTGGGGTCAGGGGGATTACGGTAGCCGTTTTGCCCGTTTCCGGCACACTCGATGAAGTAGGTGCGGGTCACGGAGGGAAAGCGCTTGAGGTCCTCCAAGGTGAAGACCAAAGGCCTTTCCACCATCCCGTGGATCACCAAGCGGTAGTGCTTGGGGTCCACCTGGGGCACCCCGGCGTGGTGGCGCTCAAAGTGGAGGCCGTTGGGGGTGATAACCCCCTCCAGCCGCTCTAAGGGGGCGAAGTCCGCCCCCGAGTGGCGGGTGCGCAGGTTGGGGGAGATGTAGCGCACCACCTCTTCCTCAAAGGGGCTCCTACTCCCGTACTCGGAAAGGGGAGCCCCCAGGGTCTTGGTAGGGGCGAAGGTTTCCTCGCTCCAGGGAACCCCTTGGGCCCGGGCCTTGAGAAGGCCCAGGAGGCCTCCTGCGCCAAGAAGCCGGAAGAACTTCCTTCGGTCCATATACCCTCCTATCGTATCTGCCGGGCAAAAGAAAACCCCGCCCCCAGAAGGGGCGGGGCCTAAGGCCTTAGGCAGGGCCGAACATGTCGTTCCAGAGGCCATTAGCCCAGCCGAAGGCCGCCTCGCCGTTGGCCTTGGAACGCTGGTTGTCCACGGCGCTTTGGGCCTTGATCTGCTTGGCCGCCTCGTCCCAGGAGTAGTTGGCGGAAACCCAGATGGCCTCCTCCGAGTCCACGAAGGAGTAGCAGATGTTCTGGGGCAACTCTGGGGGGATCTCCGCCAAGGGCTTGCCCTTCAGGCGCTCCACCAGGTGCCGGGCCACGATGGTGCCGGAAACGTAGGCCACCATGCCGCTTTTGGGGTAGGGGGTATTGCCGGTGATGTCCCCCACCAGGTAGACCCGGTCATCCTTTTCCGAGAGGAAGTAGGGGATGCGCACGTTGGCCCAGCGCTCCCCAAGCCCCGCAGTGCGCACCAGCTCCCCCGCCTTCATGGGGGGGATGATATTCGCCAGGGTAAAGGGCACCTCCCCCAACTCGGTGAGGACCTGCTTTTTCTCGTAATCCAGCCCAGTGATGAGGGTGTTGGGCACGTACTCCAGGTAGTCCTTGTAAAGGTCGTTGTAGGCGGCCAGGAAGCCCGGGGCCTTGGACACGGGCTGCGGGTTGGCGTCCAGAACGATGACCTTCCCCTTCACCCCTTTGGTCTTGAGCCGCCACGCCAGCATGGCTGCCCGCTCGTAGGGGCCCGGGGGGCAGCGGTAGGGGGGGGTGGGAATGTACAGGACCAGCTCCCCGCCCGTTTCATCAAACTGGTCCAGCATGCGCCTTAGAGCGATGTGCTCAAAGGGCTTGAAGCCCACGGGCAGGAGGTGTTTCACCTCGGCGTAGCCGGGGATGGCCTCGTACATGTAGTCGATGCCAGGGGCCAGGACCAGGAAGTCGTAGGCCACGTACCCCCCAGTGGTGCGCACCAGGCGGCGGTCACGGTTGATGTCCAAGACCTTTTCCTGGACGAAGATGACCCCGTCCTTGACCACGTTGGTATAGTCGAAGACGAGCCATTCCAGAGGCTTCACCCCTGCCAGGAAGAGGTTGGACATGGGGCAGGACATGAAGATGGGCTTCTGCTCGATGAGGACTACCTCCACGTCCACCCCGGACTGCACCAGCTTCCGCGCCACCGTGGTCCCGCCCCAGCCGCCCCCGATGACCACCACCCGGGGCTTGCGGGTGCGGGGGAGCAAGGTGGCGGGGCTGGCGTAAAACTCCTGGGCAAAAGCCTTGCCCCCTAGAGCGCTCGCCGCCGCCAAGGCAGCCCCCGATTTTAGTAGATCCCTACGGTTTACCTTACCCATACGTCTCCCTCCTTCATTGGCCTGGGCGGTAAGGCTCCCCGCCCACGGCTTCCAGGATGCCGGTCATCACCTGCCTGGCTTCTTGGAGCATCGTAACCGCCGGCGAGCCCATGACCCCCGGCATGATGGTCATGAGCATGGGCTCGATGGCCCCCACCAGAACGTCCGGGCCCATCTGCATGGCAAAGAAGCGGCAAGGGGCGGCGAACCCCCCGGCGGGCTGGGTGAGGAACATGATGCGGGCCCACTCGCTCTTGCAGGGCATGATCACGGTGACGGGGCCCACCTGGACGTGGGGCAAGAGGTTGAGCCCAGCGGAGGTAAGCTCGGTTTCCACCATGAGGACCACGTCCTCCACCTTAGCCCCCCGCACCCGGTAAAGGAGGGCGGGCATCATGCCGCTCCTGGGGTCGGGCATCATGGCGGGAGAAACCTTGCGCACCAGACCGAGCCGACCCAAGGCAGCCTCCAGGCGCCAGGTGAGGCGCTCCACCTCGCCGCCATAGACCCCGAGCATCCCGAAGAGAAGCCGCCCATCAAAGGTGCCCACCAGGTACCTCTCCCCTTCCCCGGTAATGAAGACCGTGGGGGGCAGGACGATGGCCGCCATGGGGTTCTTGCTCACCGCCTCCAGGCTCCCCTTTTCCGGCTTGAGGACCACGAGGCGGTAGTCGGGGAAGCCTGGGCCCGTGACCTGGCGCACCTGCTCCCCCAGGTTGAGGACCCGGTCGGCCTCGAGGCCCACCGCCTTCAGGGCGGCCAGCGTCCGCCCCTCCACCGCTTCCAGGTTCCCCCGGACCTCCACCAGCAAAGATTGGGCCAGGGAAAAGCCCAAAACCGCCACCAGCGCCAAGAGTCTTTTCATGATCTTCCCTCCACTTCCAAGCCAGCGTCCAGCCAGCCTTTGTACCCATGGGCGATATTCTTGGCGTTCTTGTAGCCTAAAGCCTGAAGGTAAGCCGCCACCACCGCAGAAACGCTCCCCGAGTTGCAGTAGACGAGGATGAGCCTCTCCTTGTCCTGGGGAAGCTCAGCCAAGCGGTCCGGTACCTGGCCGGCATAGATGTGCACCGAGCCCGGGATGTAACCCTTCCTCCGCTCCTCCGCCGTGCGCACATCCAGGATGAAAGGCTCAAAGAGTAGGAGATCCTTAGCCTCCGTGGGGTAGACCAGGTAGCTCGCTGGGGGCACCCGCTGCAAAAACGCCCCAAAGGCCTTTACCCAGTCCGCCCCTTCCTCCCCCCGGGCTTTCAGGAGGAAAAGGGGCAAAAGGGCGAGGAGGTGGCGGCGGCGCATAGCTAACGGGTGAAGAAGGGCAATTCCTCAAAGGAGTGCCCCGCCTTGGTAGCCTCGGCCAGAATGTAGACGGTAAGGGCGATGTGGGGTTCTGAGTAGAAGTCTGGCTTAGGGATGCCGATAGACTCGTAGCAGAAGTTAATGCGGTCCTCCATGGTGTAGAGCTTGTCCTCCTCAAAACGGTAGGCGGGCCACTCGTTCCCAAGACCCTGCTTAGGGCTACGCACCGGGGAAAGCCGCACCCTATGCCCGGCGTACTGCTCGTGGCAGACGGCGCAGCTCATGTCCCGGGCCCCCGCCCGCTGGTACCAAAGCTCCCGCCCCAGGTTGTACATGGCCAGCTCCTCTGGGTGCTTGGGCACCACCTGGATCTTGGCCTTGGAGGAGAAGGAGGCGATGTAGGTGGTGATGGCCTTCACCTCGTCCCGCTTGATCTCCTCGGGCTTAAAGCCCTGCACCCGCTGCATGCAGGTGTAGACCCGGGTTTCCAGGTCCTCCACCCGCTTGGTGTCGGGGAAGTACTTGGGTAAAATGGCGTAGACGCCCTCCAAAACCCCGGGGCCTTTGCCGAAGTCGCAGGCCTCGAGGGTCTTGCCGCTTGGGCCCTTGCGGAAGAAGAGTTCCTTGCCCTCTTCCACGTACAGTTCCCCGGGCAAAACCCCAAAGGTTTCCAGGTACATCTGCCGCTGGCGCATGGCCTCTTCGAAGGGGTCCAGGGGCTTTTCCCCTTGGGTGTAGGCCCAAAGCCCCACCAAGGCACCCAAGGCCACAAGACCAATGAGCAAGATGCGGTTCCTAGACTTCATGGCTCACCTCCGGTTGATGGGGGATTCGGGGTCCAGGAGGAAGGCCACCAAATCGGCGGTTTCCTCGGGGGTGAAGAGGCCGTGCACCCCACCCCGGTACATGAGGGAACAAGGGACGAAGGCCCAAGCGTTGTAGATCTTCTCGTAGGTGTAGCGCACCACCGCCTCCGCCGTGCCCCGCTGGCCGTAGCCCGTGAGGCTCGGCCCCATGGTGCCGTGGGCCACCTCCTTGGGGTCCCCGGCGTGGCAGGCGTAGCAGTTGCCCCGCTTGGGGTCGGTGAAGACCTTTTCCCCGTTCTTCCAATCCCCCATCAACTTCCCGTTCGCCGGGTACCGGATGAGGGCCTTCTGCTCCGCCAGGAACCCCGGGATGAGGTCGGGAGGAAGCTTGTCGCGGTACTGGGAGCAAAGGGCCTGGGCTTTGTCCTGGGAGCGCATCACGCTGGCGAACTCGTGCCCTCCCGAATGCAATAGGGCCTCGAGACGAGCCCGGAAGGGACTCACCTGGGAAAGGGCCACACCCATAGCCAACAAGCCTAGGATCAAGAACCCTATTCGTTTCATCCCATCACCTCCGGCACGCGGTAGTTGCGTCCTATTACCTTCACGTTGGGCTCCGGCAAGACCCTGACCCGGCCCACCCCCTTGAGGTACTCCTCCAAGACCGCATAGATGGGCTTGGGCTCAAAGCCGGGCTTGGCCTCCCCCACCCGCTGGAGCCTTCCCCCGTAGGCGGCCACCAGGTAGCGGCGGCCTGGGTCTAAGGGCTTACCCCCCACCCGTAGCTCCCGCACCCGCTTGCCCGTGGGGGCGTCGGGGTCCAGAACGTAGGAAAGGCCAAAGGTGCGGCTCACGTCCCCGCCTTGCTGGTAGAAGGGATCGGGGGTGAAGACGTTGCTGGCGATGTCCTCCAAGACGCTTTGTATCTGCTCTCCCCGCAGGTAAAAGAGGTAGAGCTCAGGGTACGTGAAGCCGGTATAGGCATAGAGGTGGTCCCGGGTGATGGCCTGCCCCGGAAGAAGCGTGGTGCCCCAACGCACCGCGGGGCTAAAAACCACCTCCACCTCCGGGTAGAGGGCCTTCACCGCCTGGCCCACCAGGTGGTCCCAGGTGGAGTACAGGGTATCCCGCTTGTAAAGCAGGCTCTCCGTGACCGCCAAGGGAGCGAAGAGGTGCGCTTGGTGCGGGGCCACTTTTTCCGAAAGCCAGCCTTCCACGTCCTGAGCCTTCGGCAAGTGGTCCGCCAATACCGGCAGGACCCGCACCCGTAGGTTGGCGATGCCCCCCTTCTTCAGCTTCAGGTCCACCCGCATTAGCGCCTTTCCGGCGGCGCTCCCCGCCACCAACCAGGTCTTTCCCACCCGCCAGGGCGAGGGGGTGAGGTCGTGGGTATGCCCGGAAAGGATGAGGTCCAGACCCCGGATCCGCTCCGCCAAGGCGGCGTCCAACTGCATGCCGTTATGGGAAAGGAGCACCACGGCATCCGCCCCTTCGGCCCGGGCAGCGTCCACCGCCTCTTGGAGCCTGCGCTCGTCCAAGGCGAAGGAAAGCCCCTCGGTGAAGCTTTCCGGGTGGGACACCTTCACGTACGGGTAGGTGGCCCCCACCACGGCCAAGGTGTAGCGCCCTGCGGGGTGGAGGCGGTAGGCAGGGAAGAGGGGATCGCCAAAAAGCTCGTCCACCACGTTGTAGGAAAGATGCTCCCCGCGGAACTTCCCAAAAAGCTCCTCCATCCGCTCCCGCCCCAGGGTCCACTCCCAGTGGCTCACCATGTGGTCCACCCCGGCGAGGTTCTGCCACTCCACCAGGGCCTCTCCTTGGGTGAGGAGGGAAAGCCCGGAGTTGGTCCAGGTATCCCCGCCGTCCAGGACCAATACCTTAGCCCCCTCTGCTTCCGCCCGCGCCTTTTGGTCCCGAATGAGGGCGGTGAGGGCGGCCACGCCGCCTATGGGGCCATAGGCCCGGGCCAGCTCCACAAAGTCCAGGTAAGAAAGGAGGTAGGCCAAAGGCGTACCCCTTGCCACCCCGTAGTACCGCAGGACCGCCTCCCCTGTGAGGTAGCCGGGCCGCCCCATGAGGGCCTTGGGGGCAATGAGGTTGGGGGGCTCCATGAAGTAGTGGGGGAAGACCTGGCCGTGCAGGTCGGAGAAGTAAAGGAGGGTGGCCTCCCCGTAAGGGGGAAGGTCGTACAAGCGAGCCGGGTTCGCCAAAACCTGGGCCAAGGCCTTGGGTCCCAGGCCCGCCAAGGTGGAAAGCAGGAAAAGGGCTTCCCTTCGGTTCATCTAGACCCCACAGCGGGCTTGGTGTTGAACTCGGACTCCGGGTCCAGGAGGTAGGCCACCACATCGGCGATCTCCTCCGGGGTGAGGAGGCCTTGGGCGCCGAAGCGGTACATCACCGTGCAGGGGAAGTAGGCCCAAGAGTTATAAATCACCTCGTAGGTGTACCGCTGCACCGCCTCGGACTGGCCCCGCTTTAGCCCGTACTTTTCTAGGCTCGGCCCCACATCCCCTCCCAAGTGCACGGGGGAGCCGAAGTGGCAGGAAAAACAGTTGGCCTTCTGGAGGTTGTTGAAGATGGCCCCGCCCTTTTTCCAGTCCCCCATTAGCTTCCCGCTCGCTGGGTACTTGATGAGGCTCCTCTGCTCCTCCAAAAACTGGGGCAAGAGCTCGGCGGGAAGGCGGTTTTTGTGGATGGAGCACAGGGCCTGATCCGGGCGCTGGTTTAGGAAGACCTCGGCGTAAGCCTTCCCCCCGGTCTGGATGAGCTCCAGCTCCCTTCCTCCCAAATAGTGCTGGGCAAGGCCCAAGGCCACAAAGGCGACTGCCAGAAGGGACAAAAGCGCCTTCTTCATGCTCCCTCCACTACCGCACGAAGGCGGGCCACTCCTCCACCACCGCCCCGTTGCTGTGGTAGGCCAGGTAAAGCTCTAAGGCCAGGATGGACAGGGAGTAAAGGTCCGGCTGCGGGTGGGCAATGTTGCCGTAGCAGGCCCGGATGCGGTCCTGCATGGTCCAGGTCTGGTCGTTGGAGTAGCGGTAAGCGGGCCAGTGGGTCCAAGACTTGTCCTTCCCCAGCACGTCGGCGTAGGGCAAGACCCCAGCCCGCTTGCCCACGTAAGTCACGTGGCAGGTGGCGCAGCCCACATCCCTAGCCCCCGAGCGGGCGTAAAAGAGCTTCTCCCCTAGAGCGTAAAGCTCACGCTCTTGGGGGAAGAGGAGGCGCACCTGGATCTTGTGGCCCGTGGACTTGCTGGCGATGTAAAAGGCCACGGCCACCACCTCAGAGCGCCGCACCTCGCTTGGCTTAAACCCCTGGACCCGGGTCATGCAGGTAAGGATGCGGCCATCCAGGTCCTCCACCTGGCCCGTGTCCAGGAAGTAGCGGGGAAGCCGGGCGGCGGCCCCCTCCAAAACCCCCTTCCCAAGGCCAAAGTCGCACTCAGCCATCGTCCTGCCCGAGGGTCCCTTCCGGTTAAAGAGCTCCTCCCCTTGCAGGACCACAAGTTCCGTGGGCAGGATACCCGCAGTCTGCAGGAGAAGCTCCTTTTGCCGCTTGGCCTCCTCTCGCGGGTCGGGGCTTTCCTGGGCTAGGGCCGAGGCCAAGACCAGGACCGCGCCTACCACCCACCACGCCTTGGGCCGCATCTACCCATCTCCATAAAGGCGCCCGGTTTCCCGGGCGCCCCTTTAGGCTAGCTCCAGCTTTACCTGGGCTTCCCCGGTGTCGCCGCTGGTGTCCTTAAGCTTTATGGTGTAGGTCCCCGGCTTTTCCGCCTTAAACTTAAAGACGCAGTTGGGATTGGTAGCTATAGATGGGCCAAGACGGGCCTCCGCCACCTTCTCCCCTTCGAAGTAGACTTCCACCAAGTCGATGTAGTTGGCGGGGATAAGGTTCCCCTGGGCGTCGCGGCGGGTGCCCGGCTCGTTAGGGTGCTGGGCCACCGCCTGAAGCTTGAACTCTTCCCCCGCCTTGGGCTTGGCCGGGGTGAGACGAACGATGGTGCGGATGGGCATGCTCTACCTCCTTTCCTTAACCGCAGCCCCCCACGGTCACGCGGGTGCTGGCTGAGGCCAAAAGTAGCTTGCCGTCGGTGGTTTCCACCACGGCTCGGACGGCCGAGGTTTCCGCCAAACGGATCCGCGTTTGGAAGTAGGGTTCAGCCTTAATGGGCATGTAAGCGGAGATGTGGGGTGTAGGGTTCTTATCGGCGAAAAGATGGATAACCTTCACCTGGTTTGCGGGCAGGCTCACCTCCACCTCGGCGGACACGTTGGCCCCGCTCTCCGCAATGGCCGGCATGGTGAGTTTAACCAGGTTAGAGGGGGTGAGGTCCTTAAAGCCCTTGCCCAGGGTCTCCTGCAAGGCCTTTTCCAGGTGGGCCAGGTCTTCGCCTTCCAACCCTTGGGCCATGGCGGGTAGCCCCGCCACGGCGAGGGCGGAAAGGGCCGCTCCGGTCGTCTTCAGAAACGCTCGCCTATTCACACGCACCTCCTTTGGCGCATATCTGGCGCAGCTCATTCAAGAACTGCGCCCGGGGCCGGCTGCCAAAAAGCCGACCCACCTCTTCCCACGCCCCCTTCCGGGGGGCGAGGAAGACAAAGGTAGGAGTGCCCGGTACACGGAAGCGCCGGGCCAGGTCTTGCCCCTCCAGGGTATCTGTGCCCACGGAGGCCACCACAAAGTGCTCTTCCAAAAGGCGACTCACCGCAGGGTCGGAGAGAACAAAGGTGTTCATCTGCTCACAGTAGGGACAGTGGGCGCTGTGAAAGTACACCATGAGCACCCGGGCGTGCTCCTGAGCCAAGGCCTGGGCTTGGGGAAAGGGATACCAGCGCCCGAAGTCCGGCGCCGCTAGCGCCACGCTCAGGAGGATCATCCAAAGTACCCTGTATGCGTACATCACCTTACACCACCCGGGTACACCCGAGGACATTTGTACCTTACCAAGTTTGTCAGCGAAAAATCAAGTCCCTAACTACACTATTTTGAACATCCTATCACATTATACCCTATCTTTTTACCGGCTAAGGGGTAAGCTACCCCGCACGCCAAGCTGGGCCTTACCCCCCGCTAAAGGAAAACTAAAGCCTTGACCCTTGACCAAACCAAAGGGACAAACTACCCTATACCCCGGAGGGTAAAGATGAAACGGACCTTTATGGTTTTCCTCCTCCTCGGCGGCCTGGCCTTAGCCCAGGCGGACGGCGCCAAGCTCTACGCCCAGTGTGCGGGCTGCCACCAGGCGAACGGCCAAGGGATCCCGGGAGCTTTCCCTCCCTTGGCGGGCCACGTGGCGGAGATCCTGGCTAAGCAGGGAGGGCGGGAGTACCTGATCAAGGTGCTCCTCTGGGGCCTCCAGGGGCAGA
This sequence comes from Thermus sp. LT1-2-5, assembly GCF_040363165.1. Taxonomy (NCBI): domain Bacteria; kingdom Thermotogati; phylum Deinococcota; class Deinococci; order Thermales; family Thermaceae; genus Thermus; species Thermus javaensis. The sequence goes on from NZ_BSRG01000003.1 coordinate 168,910, forward strand.
TCGAGGTCAAGGGCATGAAGTACAACGGGGCCATGCCTGCCTATAACGGCCTCAAGGACGAGGAAATCGCCGCCCTCCTCAACCACATCGCCACGGCTTGGGGCGACGACAAGAAGGTACAGGGCTTTAAGCCTTTCACCCCGGCCGAGGTCAAGGCCCTGCGGGATAAGAAGCTCACCCCACAGCAGGTCCTGGAGGAGCGTAAGAAGCTGGGCCTGAAGTAAGGAACCTGGTGTGCCCGGGGCCGAAAGGCCCCGGGCCTTGCTTTAATGGGGGGGTGCTGGCCTTTACCCTGGAAAAGCGCTTCCCCGGTTTTCACCTGGAGGTGGCCCTCGAGGTCCAAGAGGGCGAGGTCCTCGCCCTCCTCGGGCCTTCCGGCAGCGGGAAGAGCACCCTCCTCAGGCTCATCGCCGGCCTCCTCCCTCCCGATGGAGGCTTTGTGCGCTTCGGCCCCCTGGACCTCACCCCCCTCCCCCCCGAAAAGCGGGGAGTGGGTTTTCTCTTCCAGGACTACGCCCTCTTCCCCCACCTCAGCGTGGCGGAGAACATCGCCTTTCCCCTGGTGGAGGCCCGCTGGCCCAAGGCCCGGCGGGATGAAAGGGTGGGGGAGCTCCTCCTTCGCATGGAGCTTTCCCCCCACGCCCGCAAGCGGCCCGAGGCCCTCTCGGGAGGGGAAAAGCAACGGGTAGCCTTAGCCAGGGCGCTTGCGGCAAAGCCCCGCCTCCTCCTCCTGGACGAGCCCTTGGGAGCTTTAGACCTTAGGCTGCGGGAGGAGCTCCTCTTCTTCCTCCGCAAGACCCTGCGGGAAGAAGGCGTCACCACCCTCTTGGTGACCCACGACCAAAAGGAGGCTTTCCTCCTGGCGGAAAGGGTGGCGGTGCTACGGGAAGGGAGGCTCGTCCAGGTGGGCACGCCGGAAGCGGTCTACGCCCGGCCCAAAGACGCCTGGACCGCCCGCTTCCTCGGGCACAAGAACCTGCTTGGCCTCGAGGAGAGCCTGCGGCTAGGGCTCCCACCCAGGCTTCACCTCCTTCCTCCCCGGGCCTTGCGCCTGGGCGGGGGATGGGCAGGGGTGGTGGAGGAACGGCTGTTCTACGGGAACCGGGTGGGGCTATGGGTGCAGGTCCGGGGGGTGAGGCTTTACCTGGAAGCGGAGGAGGGCCCAAAGGAAGGGGACGAGGTGGGGCTCCACCTGGACTTGGCCCAGGCGGTAGCCTTGGAGGGATGAACCGCTTCGCCCTCCTCTTAGGAGGCCCCCTGCTGGTGACGGAGGCCCTCAAGGCGAGGCTGGAAGGCCACCGCCTCCTGGCGGCGGACTCGGGGGGAAGACACGCCCTCGCCTTAGGGCTCACCCCAGAGGTCTGGCTTGGCGACTTTGACTCAAGCCCCCCCTGGCTGCAGTCCGCCCTGCCCTCCCCCAAGGAGGCCTTGCCCCGGGAAAAGGACCTGACCGACGGGGAAGCCCTTCTGCAAAAGGCCTTGGCCCTGGGAGCGGGGGAGGTGCTTTTGCTCGGGGGGATTGGGGGGAGGCTGGACCACACCCTGGCCCACCTGGCCCTTTCCTTTTCCCTGGCGGAAGAAGGGGTCAAGGTGGCCCTCACCGACGGGCTTACCTGGGCCTACCCCCTTCTTCCCGGGACGCACGCCTTTCCCTTAGCGGCGGGCACCCCCTTTAGCCTCCTCCCTTTTCCCGAGGCCACCTTGACCCTGGAAGGGGCTCGCTGGAACCTCCCCTTGACCCACTTAAAGGCCACCACCCGCACCCTGGAGAACGAGGCCTTGGGGGCGGTCCGGATCGAGGTGGCGACCGGGCGGGCGCTGCTCTACGTCTATTGACAGGGGCAAAAGGGGGGGCTACACTAGCTTTTGGCGTTTGGGCCGCTAGCTCAACCGGTAGAGCAACCGACTCTTAATCGGTGGGTTACAGGTTCGAGTCCTGTGCGGCCCACCAAGGTCCCCCGGGGAAACCCGGGGGCTTCCGTATTATGGTCGCTATGGACCACCCCAAGACCCCCTTGGACCTTTTGCCCCTGGACCTTCCCCAAGGGGAGCCCTGGGGCTACGCCTTGGCGCAAAGCCTCCTCAAGGCCCCTTGGGCCTTCCGGGCCCTGAGGGCCACCCCGGGGATCTTGGACCTGATCCGGCTAGACCTCGAGGCCCTCTACCTGGAGCTGGAGCGCCTCCGCCAGGAATACCCCTTGCGAAGCCTGGGGGAGCGCCCGCCCCACCCAGCGGAGGAAGGGGCGCTTAAGGCCCTCCTCGCCCGCGATCCGGAGGCCATGGCGGCGGTCCTAAAGGCCCACGGGCCCTGGCCCTTCACCCTGCACCGCGCCTTCCGCTTTGACGGGGAGCTCCACCCTCTCCCCTCCCCCCGCCTGCCCCGGCCCGGGGAGCTTTTGGGCTATGAAGCCCAACGCCAAGCCCTGGAGGAAAACGCCCGCCGCTTCTTGGCAGGCAAGCCCGCCCTCCACACCCTCCTTTACGGGGCCCGGGGCACGGGGAAAAGCACCGCCGCCAAGGGGTTATTGCACCTGGAAGGGGCCCGCATGGTGGAGGTGGAGCCCAAGGCCCTTTTCCGGCTGGAAACCCTGCTAGAAACCCTGGCCTCCCTGCCTCACCGCTTTTTCCTCTTCCTGGACGACCTCTCCCTGGACCCTGAGGACGAGGCCTTCCACCACCTCAAGGCGCTTTTGGAGGGAAGCCTCGAGGGGGCGGCGGAAAACGTCCTCCTCCTGGCCACCTCCAACCGCCGCCACCTGGTGCGCCGCCTGGGGGAAAACCCCTTGCCGGGCGAGGCCCCCGAGGCCTGGGATGCCCTTCAGGACACCTTGGCCCTTTCCGAGCGCTTCGGCCTGGTCCTCACCTTCCCCCCCTTCGACAAGGGGCTCTACCTCCAGGCGGTGGCCCACCACCTGGGCCGCCCCCTGAGCCAAGGGGAAGCGGAGGAAGCCCTCCGCTTTGCCCTGCAAAAGGGCTTTTCCGGCCGGGTGGCCCGGCAGTTTGCAAGCCTCCTCCGCTAGCCCAACTGGCGCAAGGCCGCCTCCACGAAGCCAGCGAAGGGAGGCGAGGGGCGCATGGGGCGGCTTTTGAACTCGGGGTGGCTCTGGAGGCCCAGGAAGAAGGGGTGGTCCTTGAGCTCGATGGCCTCCACCAACCCTGCGCCTCGGCCCCGCATCCCCGGGGTGGTGGCGGAGATGACGAGCCCTGCCCGCTCCAGCTGGTCCACGTAAAGGGGGTTCACCTCGTAGCGGTGGCGGTGGCGCTCCATGACCTCCTCCTTGCCGTAGAGGCGGTGGAGGAGTGTGCCCTCCTTGATGCGCATGGGCCAGTCCCCCAGGCGCATGGTCCCGCCCAGGCCCTCCACCTCCAGCTGCTCGGGCATCAGGTCGATGACGGGATGGGGCGTGTAGGGGTCAAACTCGGTGGAGTTGGCCCCCTTTAGCCCCGCCACGTTCCGGGCGAACTCGATCACGGCGATCTGGAGGCCCAAGCAGATGCCGAGGTAGGGAATCTTGCGCTCCCGGGCGTACTGGGCCGCCCGCACCTTCCCCTCAATCCCCCGCACGCCAAAGCCCCCAGGAACCAGGATGCCGGCAACGTCGGCGAAGGCCTCGTCCAAATCCCCCGCCTCCAGCGCCTCGGCGTCCACCCACTTCACCTCCACCCGGGCCCGGTTCTTGATGCCGGCGTGCTTGAGGGCCTCGAGGAGGGAAAGGTAGGCGTCCGGCATCTTCACGTACTTCCCAGCGACGGCGATGCGCACCGTGCGCTCGGGGTGCTTTAGGACCCGGACCGCCTCCTGCCAGAAGGCCAGGTTGGGAAAGACGGGCTCGAGGCCCAAGGCCCGCTCCACCGCCCGGCCCAGGCCCTGCTCCTCCAGGAGGAGGGGGACCTCGTAGAGGTGCTCCACGTTGGGGCTGGAAAAAACGTGCCCGGGGCGCACGTTGGTGAAGAGGGCCACCTTGTTCCGCACCTCCTCGGGCACGGGCTTCACGGAGCGCAGAACGACGGCGTCAGGCTGGATGCCCACCCCCCGCAAGGTGGCCACGGAGTGCTGCGTGGGCTTGGTCTTGAACTCCTCGCTAGTTTCCAGGTAAGGCACCAGGGTGAGGTGGATGTAAAAGGTGTTGGCCTCCCCCTCATCAAAGCGGAACTGGCGGATGGCCTCCAAAAAGGGGAGGCTTTCTATATCCCCCACCGTTCCCCCCACCTCCACCACCACCACCTCCGCCTTCTGCTCCTCCGCCACCTTGCGGATGCGGTCTTTGATCTCGTCGGTGATGTGGGGGATGACCTGGACCGTCTGGGAAAGGTACTCGCCCCGGCGCTCCTTCTGGATCACGGAGAGGTAGACCTGGCCGGTGGTAAGGTTGTTCCCCCGGGAGAGGTCCATGTCCAAAAAGCGCTCGTAGTGGCCGATGTCCAAGTCGGTTTCCGCCCCGTCGGCGGTGACGAAGACCTCCCCGTGCTCATAGGGGCGCATGGTGCCCGCGTCCACGTTCACGTAGGGGTCAATCTTGATGGCCGTGACCCGGTATCCCCGGGCCCGGAACAGAGCCCCCAGGGAGGAAGTGAGGATCCCCTTCCCCAGGCTGGACACCACCCCTCCGGTGACGAACACGTACTTCCTGGGCCTTGTTGGGCTATCGGAAACCCCGCTCACGGGACTTTAGCCTACCACATCTGGCGGAAGGGCTTGGTTTGTGGTAGAGTCTTCTTTGGCGTTCTTGCGGGGTCCCCCGATCCCCCGGCAAGAACTTGAGGAGGGCCCTGGTCATGCAAACGTACGTGCCGAAGGAAATTGAGCCCCGCTGGGTTCTGATCGACGCCGAGGGCAAGACCCTAGGGCGGCTCGCCACCCAGATCGCCACCCTCCTTAGGGGCAAGCACCGCCCCGACTGGACCCCCAACGTGGCCATGGGGGACTTTGTGGTGGTGATCAACGCCGACAAGATCCGCCTCACGGGGAAGAAGCTCAAGCAGAAGATCTACACCCGCTATAGCGGCTACCAGGGGGGTCTTAAAGAGATCCCGGCGGAGAAGATGCTCGCCACCCACCCCGAGCGGGTACTGGAGCATGCGGTGAAGGGGATGCTTCCCAAGGGCCCCTTGGGGCGGAAGCTCTTCAAGCGGCTTAAGGTCTACGCCGGACCCACCCACCCCCACCAGGCCCAGAAGCCCCAGAAGCTGGAGGTCAAGTGATGGAGCAGTACTACGGCACCGGAAGGCGCAAGGAGGCGGTGGCCCGGGTCTTCCTCAGGCCCGGAAGCGGCAAGGTCACCGTGAACGGCCAGGACTTCCAGGACTACTTCCAGGGCATCGTGCGGGCGGTGGCGGCCCTGGAGCCTTTGCGGGTGGTGGACGCCTTGGGCCGCTTTGACGCCTACATCACCGTGACAGGGGGCGGCAAGAGCGGCCAGATCGACGCCATCAAGCTGGGGGTGGCCCGGGCCCTTCTGCGGTACAACCCCGACTACCGCGCCAAGCTCAAGCCCTTGGGCTTCCTCACCCGCGACCCCCGCATGGTGGAACGGAAGAAGTACGGCAAGCACAAGGCCCGCCGGGCGCCCCAGTACTCCAAGCGCTAGGCGTTGCCCTTCCCTCCCCCCGGCTCACCCCGGGGGGATTTCCTTTGGCATCTGGCTGAGGGCCTCCCGCAGGGCCTCTGGGGGAAAGGGGTGGACCTTCCCATGCCGCAGGTAGACGAGCCTGGCCTCCGCCTCCACCCCCAGGGCCTGCCGCACCGCCTCGGCGTAGAGGGCGAGCTGGAAGCGGTACACCTCGGGATGCAGGGCTTGGTCGGTCTTGTAGTCGTCCAGGAACCACTTCTCCCCCATGCGGTAGAGGCGGTCCAGGACCCCGTACCAGACGGTGCCCCCCAGGGGAAGGACCAAGGGGAGCTCGGGGTGGTCCTCGTCCCGGGCGGCAAGGGCTGGAAGGGCCTGGCCCAAAAGCGCCCAGTAGCGCAAAAGGAGGGCTTTGACCTCGGAAAGAAGCGCCGCCTTTTCCTCCTCGGGGAAGGGGAAGGCTACCTCCTGGAGGAGGAGGGCTTCCATGGCCGCCTCGTCCTCAGGGTCCAGGTCCCGGGCGATGGCGTAGTGGACCAGGGTACCCAGGGCCCGGGCGTATTCCGAGGCCACCTCCCCCTCCAAAGCCTCCGCCAGGGGCCGAGGCTCGTCCTTGCGGAGGGCGCTTGGGGAGTAGACCCTGGGCAAGGGGCTCGGCGCCAGGTGCCAGGCGGCATAGGGGGCGGGGTTTGGGCCTTCTCCGTTCCCCTTCCCCTTGGGTAAGGCCCGGGGGAGGGGGCTTAGGGGGTGGCGGCGCACCAGGGGGTCTTCCCCATCGGGCCCTAGGCCCAAATCCCAAAGGGCCTCCGCCCAAGGCCCGGGGCGCCCCGAGGCGCTTCCCGTGAGGAGGAGGACGTCCCTAGCCCGGGAAAGAGCCACGTAGAGGAGGCGGAAAGCCTCCTCCTTTTGCGCCTTCTTTAGGGCTATGGCCAGGGGCTCGTAGCCCGGGGTGCCCTTCAGGGCCACCTTTCCCCCCTCCCCCACCAAGAGGGGCTCCCGGTCCGGAGGTTCCCCCCGGGCCAGGTCAAAGACCGCCACCACCGCCCACTCCAGGCCCTTGGCGGCGTGGACGGTGAGGAGGTTCACCCCCTCGCCCCCCTCGGGAAGCTCCCCGGCCTCGGGGTCTTGGGCTCTCATTTGTAGCCATTCTAATAGAGCCTCGAGGTCCGGGAAGCGCTCCCGGGCGGCGAGGAGCAAAAGGGCGTCCAGGTTGGCCCGGGCCCTGGGCTCAAGCCGCTTGAGGAAGACTTCGTCCTGGGCCAGGGCTTTGAGCGCCTCCAAAGGCCTTTTCCCCGCCAGGGACTTGAGCCAGGCCAGGCGGGCCCTGGCCTCCTGGGGCAGGTGGGGCAGGGGGTCTTCCATCCGCAAGGCCTCCTCCACCGCCCCCAGGTTGAGCCCCAGGAAGGGCCCCCGCAAAAAGGCCAGGAGGGAAAGCCGCTCGGGTGGGGAGGGAGGGCCTTCCAACAGGGAAAGCCGGAGGGCGTGGTAGAGGTCCCGCACCTCGGGCCGGGTGAAGAAGCTCCGCCCCCGCCGCACCACGTACGGCACCCCCAGGGCCCGAAAGGCCCTTTCCAGGGGAGGTAGGCTCGTGCGGCTTCGCACCAAGACGGCCATGTCCCGGAAGGGTACCCCCTCTTGCGCAAGCGCCAGAAGCCGCTCGGCCAAAAGCCGGGCCTCAAAGGCCCGCTTGGCCTCCAACTCGCCCTCCCCCACCACCCAGTGCACCTCCACCCGCCCCTCCTCCTCCCGCAAGGGCACCAGGGGCACCCGCTCCGCCTCGGGGAAGAGGTCCAGGAGCCGGTTCAAGAAGGCCGCCACCTCCTTAGCGTGGCGGCGGCTTTCCTTGAGCTCGCGCCGTTCCGCTCGGGCCAGGGCCTGGCGGAAGACCTCCACCCGGGCGTTGCGGAAGAGGTAGATGGACTGCTTGGGGTCCCCCACGGCCACAAGCCTGGCCCCCGCCCTCTCCAGGGCCTCAAAAAAGCGGGCCTGCAGGGGGTTCACGTCCTGGTACTCGTCCAGGAAGAGATGGGGGAAGCGCTCCACCAAGCGGGCGAGGGCGCGGGGGTTTTCCACCAAGCGGAGGGCCAGGGCCTCGAGGTCGCCGGGCCCCAGGGCCTCCAAGGTTCGGCGGCGGTAGCCCGCCAGCACCTCCTGGTAAAGGGCGAGGAACCTCCTATTTTCCTCCCCTTCCGCAGGGCAAAAGGCCTCCGCCAAGGAGCGCTTTCGGTAAAGCGCCCGGAGGGGCTCCTCCCAGCCCGGGGAAAGCCCCTTTAGGTAAAGGAGGCTTCGCGCCTCCTCCAGGAACACCCCCTCGGCCAAGAACTCGTCCCAAAGGGCGAAGTCGGGGTCCAAGGAGAGGAGGGGGGCGGTGTGGCGCAAGGCCTCGGCCATGAAGCCGTGGATGGTGGTGAAAACCGCCCCATAGGCCTCCCGCCTCGCCGCCTCGTCCCCCAGGTGGGCCAGCGCTTCCAGGATCCTTCCCCTCAGCTCCTCCGCCGCCTTGCGGGTAAAGGTGAGGGCGGCCATGCGCCTTAGGGGCACCCCCTTGCGGAGCCCTTCCAAAAGCTCCTGCACCAAGGTATGCGTCTTCCCCGTGCCCGCCGAGGCCACATAGAGCTTCACGCTTCCTCCTTCCGGCAGACGTCGGTCAAGGGGCAATGGTAGCAGTGGGCGCCGGGCCTGGGGGGAAAGACGCCCTTAGCCCATTCCTGGTAGGCCGCCTCCACCCTCTCCTCCACCTCCTGGGCCGGGGAAAGGGTATCCCCGGGGCGGTAAGGGGTCTTGCGGTGGGGTTTGGGGGCCCCCAGCCAGGGCCAGACCCAAAGCCGCACCTCCGCCACATCCCCCCGGGCGAGGAGAACCTTCAAGGCGTACCACTCGGTCCAGCGGGTTTTAGGGCTCAGGTCGGGTTCCTTCCCTGGGGGCAGGAGGCGGTAGAGGTGCAGGGTCTTCCCTTCCCGCCGCACCCCGTCCAGGCGCAGGGCGAAGCGCCGGCCCGGCCAAGGCACCCAAAACCTCATCCCCTCCAGGTGCGCCCCGTGGGCGGAAAGCCACGGGCCCACCTGGGGGTCTTCCCTTAGGCGCTCTAGCTCCTTGGGCAGGAGGTGCCAGCCCGTGGCCCCGTCCCCTTCCTGGAGGTCAAAGCGCAGGGCGTAGGCCCGGAAAGGGCATTCCAAATAGTGGCGGAGGGCCTCGAGGTGGGGCGGGGGTGCCTGGGTGGTGGGATCCTCCGCCCGGAAGGGCTCGTGGGGTAACGCCTCCATGAGGCTCGCCGGGGGCAAGGGCTCGGGCCTTACCCCCTTGGCCAAGGGCACGTAGGGCCCCGAGGGCCCCGCCTCCGGGTAGAGGAGGAAGACCTCCTCCCCCCGGCTCGCCATCTCCTCCTGGAAGAGGGGGTCTAGCCCCCGAAGCCGCTTGGGAAGCCCCTTGAGAAGCCCCTCTTCCCTAAGCTCCTCCAGGAGGAAGTAGTCTTCCCGCTCCTCCAGGGTGTACCGCCCAGCGAGCCACTCCAGGACGTAAACCCGCCGGGCCCGCACCCCTGTGGCCCGAAGGGGGGGAAGGAGGGGCACGCCCCGCTCTGGCTCGGGGGGCAAGGTTTCGTCCAAGAGGAGGCTTCGCCACCAGGAAAGGGGGTTGGCCCGGTCCACCCGCAAGGCCAGGCGGAGCCGGGAGAGGAAAGGCTCCTTGGCGGAAACCCCAAGGCGCTCCAGGACCTCTTCCCCCCAGGCCAAGGCGTCCTCCCCGGGGGCCCTTAGGGCGCAAAAGGCCTGCCACTCTTGCTGCAACCCTTCCCGCTCCGCCAAGGCCCTTATGGCCTCCTCCCCCGCCAGGCCCAGGCGCAAGGCACGCCGGCCCAAAGCGGAAAACCCCAGGGCCAGGAGGTCCCGCCCCGTGGGGAAAGGGTTGAGGAGGGCGAGGACCCTTTCCCCCTCCTCCGTGTCCGCCAAGGCCCGTTCCCTGCCGTCCACTAGGGGAAGGCCGTACTCGTCCTTCAAAAGGAGAAGCCCAGGGATGCGCCCCTCGGGGGCCACCACCAGCACCTCCTCCGGGGCCAAGCCCTCCCCGCCCAGCGCCCTCGGGGCCAGGGCCCGCTTCAGGGCCCTAAGGAGGTGGCGGCTTTCCTCCACGGGGTTGGCCAGGGCCAGGACCTGGCGCCGTAGGGGCCTTGGGGAAAGGACCTTTAGGGGCTCTAGCCCCTCGGGCAGAAGCTCGAGGGTAAGGAGCACGGGCACCTCCCGGGCCAGGCGGCGGAGGAAGCGCAGGTCCAAGGGACCGATCTCCCGAAAGCCGTCCACCACCACCAGGCCCGGCCTGGGGAAAAGCCTCAAGGGCACCTTCCCCGCCAGGCGGCGGAAATCGTCATAGTCCAGGGCCTTCCCCTTGAGGCGCTCGTAGAGGAAGTACACCCGCCTCAGCCGCCCCGCCTCCCCCTCCTTGGGCAAGGCGAAGGGGGAGAGGCCAAACCGCTTCAGCTCGGCGATGGCCCGGGCGAAGAGGCGGGCTTCCCCCGGGGCCACCTGGGGGCCGAAGAGGGTCCGCAAGGCCTCCGCCACCAAGGCCACCCGCCCCGCCCCCGGCAGGGGGGGCCCAAGCCTCCCCGCTTCCGCCACCACCCGGTAGTAGAGGGCCTGGAAGGAGAGGAACTCCAGGCCCAAAAACGCCCCCCTTTGCCCCAGGAGGCGGTAAACGTAGGCCCGTTGGTGGGGAAGCCCCACCCACCACACCCGCTCCCGCCGCCCAAGGGCTTCTAGGGCGAGCTCCAGGGCCCAGGTGGTCTTCCCCGAAGCCGGGGGCCCCACCACGGGATAGAGGCCCGGCTTCATAGGGCCTTAGTTTACTCAAGGGGAAAACCCTTCCAAGGGCAAGAGGGAAAAGTCCTTTGCCAAGCGCAAAACCCCCACCACCCGCCCCCGGTGGAGGACGAAGCAGCGGTACTCCTTCTCCCCCACCGCCACGAAGCGGGCCAGGGTGAGCTCCCGGAGGAAGGGAAGGGGGCGCCTGCCCATGGGGCGGCCCCGGGGAGGGCCCGCATGGGGCATGGGCCTTCCCCCCTCCAGGGCCAGAAGGAGGAAGGGGCGCTCCCGGCCCAAAAGGACCAGGACTACCCCGTCCTCCCGGTAAAGGGCCTGGACCTCTAGGGCCCGCACCACCTCGAGGCAACGGGCGAGGGCCCGCTCCTCCCCTCCTTGGGCCCAGGCCAGGCCCAAGAGGAGGAGAAGGGCGAGCCCGCGCATCTAAAAGCCCCGCTCCGCCGAGACCAGGGCCAAGGCGGCCTGGGCCAGGAGGAGGGCCCTACCGGGCTCCTTCTCCAGCCGGGCCTTGGCCTCCGCCACCAGGTCCTTCACCAAGGCGTCCTGGGCGCGGTAGTAGGCGAGCTCCTTCTCCGCCCGGTCCACGGCGCGCCTCGCCCGCTCCGCCAGCTGGGGCACCGCCCTACCCCTCCACCCCCAGTCCCGAGGCCCGTGGCCGGGGTGGAACCCCATGCGGGCGGGCGCCCTCACCTGGGGCTCCCCTTGGGCCGCCCGGTAGAGGAACAGGGCCGCCTGGGCCTCCCGGGCCGCCTTGAAGTAGGCCTTATCCGCAAAGTCCTTTTCCGCCCGGGCCTGCACCGCCTTGGCCCAGTCCAGGAGCTTGGCCTCGCCCTGAACGCCTTGGGCCACCGCCTGGAGCCGGGCAAGGGCCCCAGCAGCCAGGGCAATCTGCCGGTAGTCCGCCCCTTGGGCCAAAGTCAGGCCCGCCAGAAGAAGTAGCCCGAAGACCGCTTTCCGCATTTCCATCACCTCCCACCTGAAGCCTAGCCCCCTTCCCCAAAGCCCGCAGCGGGGGAAACCTTAAGCGAGGCCAAAGGCAGGTAAAGCCCCACCGCCGCCCCACCCCGGTTCTCCGCCACCGCCTTCCCCCCGTGGGCCCGGGCCACCGCCGCCACCAAGGCGAGCCCCAACCCCGTGCCCCGCCCCCCGTGGACGAAGGGCTCCAGGACCCGGGGGAGGAGGCTTTCCGGAAAGCCCGGCCCCTGGTCCACAAGCCAAAGCCACACCCCTTGGCCCTCCCTCAGGATCTCCCCCCGCACCGGGGGTTTGCCGTGGCGGCGGGCGTTTTCCAAGACGTTTTCCACCGCCAGGGCCAAGAGCTCGGGGTCCGCCAGGACCTCGGCCTCCCCCACCCCCTCCACCCCCCGCTCCCGCAGGAAGGCGGCGAGGCTTACGGGCTGGAGGCGCAAGGGGGTGGCCTCCACCTGGGAGAGGCGCAGGAGCCCGGAAAGAAGGGCCTCGAGGCGGCTCGCCTCCCGCAGGGCCCCCTCCAGGGCCTTGGGCTCCCCCTTGCGGGCTAGAACCTCCAGGTACCCCTTCAGGGCGGCCAAGGGGTTCCGGAGCTCGTGGGAAGCGTGGCGGGCAAAGCGGCGGGCCAGGGCTTCCTTCTCGGAAAGCTCTTCCAGAAGCGCCCGCACCCGGGCGAGGAGGCCGTTCATCGCCTCCACCACCGGCTCGAGCTCCGCCAAAGGAGGCCTGGGCAGAGGGGAAAGGTCCTGAGGGCTTCGGTCCTTGAGGGTGCGGGCGAGCTCCTTTAGGGGCCTCAAGGCCCAGGAAAACCCCAAGGCGGCCAAGGCGTAGACCAGAAGGAGCACCCCACCCCCCCAGGTGGCGTAGAGGAGAAGGAGGCGCCGCCCCAGCCCCGCCACCCCCTCCAGGGGCACCGCCAGGCCGAACCCCCCGCCCTCCCGGGGCAGGGCCACGTAGAGCACCCCCCGCCACACCCCCTGGTAGGCCCGCCCCTCGGCCAAGGCCTGGGGGAGGGCGGGGGGAAGGGCCAAGGGAGCAAGCTCCGTGGAGCGCACCTCCTTCCCCACCACGAACCCCACCCCGCCCCCGAAAACCTGGCCCAAGCGGAAAAGCTCCGCCAAAAGCGCCGCCTCTTCTTTAGGGCCTTCCTCCTTGAGGAGGAAAAGCCGGGTGAAAAGGGCCCGCCTGAGGTCCTCCGTGGCCGCCCGCTCCGCCTCCTTGGCGGAGAGGAGGGCGAGGGGAAAGGCCAGGAGCAAAAGGGCCAGGAAGAGGAGGGCAAAAAGCCTTCCCCTAAGGGAGGAAAAGGCGGTAGCCATAGCCGCGGAGGGTCTGGATGGGGTTAGGCTCTCCCAACGCCTTCCTGAGGGCCGAAAGGTGGACCTCCAAGGTGGCAGGCTCCACCACCTCGCCCCAGACCTTGAGCATCAGGGCCTCCTTGGAAAGCACCTCCTCGGGGGCCTCCAGGAAGGCCTTGAGGAGGAGGAAGGCCTTGGGGGAAAGGCTAAGCCGCCGCTCTCCCCGGTAGGCCTCCATGCGCCTCGGGTAGAGGCGGAGCTCCTTATAGGCCAAGACCTCCTCGGGCCGTTGCGCCCGCCGCCTAAGGGCCTCGAGGCGGGCCAAAAGCTCCTGGAGGCTATAGGGCTTCACCAAATAATCGTCCGCCCCCTCCCTCAGGCCCTTCACCCGCCACTCCACCGCATCCAAGGCGGTGAGCATGAGCACCGGCACCTCGGAGCGGGCCCGGATCTCCTTGAGGAGGGCAAACCCGTCCCCTTCCGGCAGGAGGATGTCCAGGACCACCGCCTCCGCCCAGGGCAAAAAGGCCAGGGCCTCCTTGGGGGTTTCCACCGCCCTCACCTCGTGCCCCTCCAGGGAAAGCCCTAAGGCCAAGGCCTCCCGCACCCCAGGATCGTCCTCCACCACCAAGACCCTCATGCCGGGTTCCGCCAAAGGGCCAAGGCCCGCACCGGGGCGTACACCTCTAGGGGCGGAAGCGCCTCCCCGGTTCTGAGGTCCAGGCGGTGGAGGCGGCTCGACCCCCGGCGGGCGGCGTAGAGGACGCCCTCAAAGGGCAGAAGCTCCACCAGGCTCCGGGCGTCTTCCCCTTCCAACAGGGGCAAGGGCCAGGAGGCGAGGAGGTTGCCCGAAAGGTTCACCACCCGCACCTTGGCCGCCTCCACGTCGTAGAGGTAAATCCTCTCCCCGTCCGCCCCCACGCCCCCCAGGAGCCTGAGCTCCTCGCTTTCCTTAGCGCGGCGGAAGGCGTAGCGGGAGAGGTAGCGCCCCTCGAGGCTTAGGCGTTGCACCTGGCGGTTGCCGTAGTCCAGGACGAAGAGAAACCCCCCCGCCGCCACCAGGGCCTTGGGGTCTTGGAAGGTGCCCCGTCCAGGGCCCTGCCCGCCAAACCGCCCCTGGTACCGCCCCTCCAGGTCCAGGCGGCTGATGGTGGCGGTTTCGGCGTCCAAAACGTAAAGGGCCCCGTCCGCCACCGCCAAGGAGGCGGGGAAGAGGAACTCCCCCGGCTTCATCCCGTAAGGCCCGGTGGAGAGAAGAAGCTCCCCTTCCGGGGCGAAGCGGTGGAGGAGCTTGGCCCCGTGCTCGAACACGGAGACCCAGATCCCCCCCTTCGGGTCGGCGGCCACGGAAAGAGGGGGGGCGGAGAAATGGCCGGGGGCGGAGCCGATGCCGGAGATGAGCCTGGCGGCGGTGCCCTCTAGGTCCAAAAGGCGCACGCTCCCCTTCTTGGCCTCCACCCCCAGGAGGAGGTAGACGGGGTGGGGCAGGCCCTTTTCCTCCTCCCAAGGCCCCTCGAGACCCCGGATCACCTCGTCCAGGCTGGGCCGCTTGGCGGGGTCCTTCTCCAGCATCTTCAGAACCAGGTCGGAAAGGGCCTGCGGGATCTCGGGCCTCAGCTGCTTGGGCGGGGTGGGCACCTGGAAGATCTGCTGGTGGATCACCGTCTCATACCCGCCCGTGAAGGGGGGCTGGCCCGTGAGGGCCTCGTAGAGCACGATGCCCAGGGAGTAGATGTCCGAGCGGTGGTCCAGCTTCTGCCCCTTGGCCTGTTCCGGGCTCATGTAGACGGGGGTGCCGATGCGGGCCCCGGTGATGGTGAGCCGGGTCAAGACCTTGCCGGCGGCGATGCCGAAGTCCATGAGGCGCACGCCCCGGGGGTCCACCCCGTTTTCCCGAAGGGCCCCCTTCAGGACCATGATGTTCCCCGGCTTGATGTCCCGGTGGACGATGCCCTGGGCGTGGATGTGCTTTAGGGCGTCCGCCACCCGGGCCAGGATGGCGGTGGCCTGGGGAAGGCTTATACGTCTTTCCTCGATGAGTTTGTCCAGGCCCTCCCCCTCCAAAAACTCCATGGCGATGAAGTGGACCCCATCCACCTGGCCGTGATCGTAGACCTTGACGATGTTGGGGTGGTCCAGCTTGGCCAAGACCTCCGCCTCCCGGTGAAAGCGGCGCACGAACCGGGGGTCACCCACAAAGCGCTCCTGGGGCACCTTTAGGGCCACGAGGCGACCCGTCTTCTTGTCCTTGGCCTTGTAGACGGTGGCCATGCCCCCCACGCCCACCTTTTCCAGGATTTCGTAGCGCTGGGAAAGGGCCTGGGTTTCCTCCGTGGTCTTAGGCCCTTCCCGCTTGGCAGCCTTGGCCAGGCGGCGGGCGGGCTTCCGCCTCGGCCCCAGGTAGACCCGGGGGGCCGCCAAGGCCCCCAAGGCGAGGAGAAGCCAAGGCAGGGCCACCTCCGCCCTAACCCCCGTGGCCACCCCTGCTCCGGCAAGGAGGGCGAGGAGGAGAAAAAGCGGCCACGGGGAAAGCCGCACCGCCAAAAGGGCGGTGAGGAGGACCAAGAGGAAGGCCAAAAGCCCCTGCATCACTCCACCCGCAAGGCCACGGCGGTGACGTTGTCGTCCCCGCCCCGGCGAAGGGCCTCGGCCAGGAGGGCCTCGAGGCTCCCCTGCAGGTCCTTCCCCAGCTTCCACTCTACCTCGGGCACCAGCCCGTAAAGCCCGTCCGTGGCCAGCAAAACCCCCTCCCCCGGGGCCAGGCGCACGGGAATGAGGTCGAAACGGGCCTCGGGCAAACCCAAAGCCCGGGTAAGGACATGGCGGTAGGGATGGCGCTCGGCCTCGGTGGGGGTGAGAATGCCTTCTTTAAGCCGCTCCGCCACCCAGGAGTGGTCCTCCGTCAGGCGCCTAAGCCCCCCAAGCCCCAAGAGGTAGGCCCGGGAGTCCCCGATATGCCCCACCACCCCTTCCTTGAGCCAGTCGGCGTAGAGGAAGGCGGTGAGGGTGGTGCCCATCCCCTTTCGCCCAGGCTTTTCCGCTTCCTTCTCTACCCGTTTCTGGGCCAAGGCGAAGGCCTTTTCCATGACCTTGGGAAGCCCCACCGCCGGCCGGCCCGTGCGCAGGTGCTCGGCGTAGGCCCGCACCGCCTCGGACAAGGCCTCGATGGCCACCTTGCTGGCCCATTCCCCCGCCTCCAAGCCCCCCATCCCGTCCGCCACCGCCAAAAGCAAGAGGTTTCCTTGAGGGACCTCCAGCCTAAGAACCCGGTGGAAGTCTTCGTTGTTTTGGCGACGGCCCACGTGGGACACGGCGGCCACGCTGAACCGGGGAGCCAGGCGCATCGGCCTCATTGTATAGGATGGAAGCGTGGAGCACCTGGCCGACCTGGTGGACCTATACGAGTACCGGGTGGAGGACCTGGTGGCGGGCCGCACCCCCAAGGGAGGCAAGAAGGCCCTCTTGGCCCTCCGCGCCTTCCTGGCCCAGACCCGCCTTCCTGGTCCCCTGGCCAAACGCTTCCGCCAAGCGGACGCCCGCTTCCGGGCCCTCCGGGGAAGCCTCACCCCCCCTCCACCTCCCCCCGAGCTCCCCACCCTTGTCCCGGAGGAGCCCGAAACCCCGGCCCCGCCCGACACTGCCCCCGGCCTGAAGGCCCTGGCCAAGAAGGTATGGCGGCTATGGGTGGAACGGGAGGCCAAGGCCCGGGCCAAGGACCTCCTCTCGGGCAGACGGGAGGAGCTTAGGCTCCTCCACGCCTTCTTGCAAAACTACCTGGACTACCGGGAAAAGGAGGGCTTCAAGCGGGACTTTAACCTCTCCCGCTTCGTCCCCACCCATCCCATCCCTTCCCTTTCGGAAAGCCTTTTGGATCTGGAAGACCCTCAGGTGGCGGAGGCCCTCCTTTTGGAATTCCTAGAAACTGCCCTCCACATCCCCGAGGACCTCCCCTTGCCCCCCGAGGAAACGAAGGCCTACGTCCGGCGCTTCCTGAACCGCATCCTGGAGTGGGACGAAGCCTACGGCCTGCCTCCCAAGCGGGACCTTATGGCCCTGCGGCGAGCCCTGGAGGAGGCGCGGCGCCTGGGGGCAAGCAGCCAAGAAGTTGCCCGCCTGGAAGAACGCCTGAAGAAAGAGGCTTTGGAAGAAAGGCGGCGGGAGCTTCTTCTGGAAGAGGAAAAGCGCCGCTTCCAAGTGGCCTCGGAAAAGGTCCTCGCCCTCCTCAACCTCCTTCCCACGCCTCA
The DNA here is from genome assembly GCF_040363165.1 of Thermus sp. LT1-2-5. NCBI lineage: Bacteria > Thermotogati > Deinococcota > Deinococci > Thermales > Thermaceae > Thermus > Thermus javaensis. The sequence continues at coordinate 185,796 of NZ_BSRG01000003.1, forward strand.
AGGGGAAACCCCTTGGCCCAAGGTACCCGAGCCCGGTGGAGGGGAGGAAAGCCTCCTCACCCTTCCCCTATCTCCAGGCCGCATCCCCCTAGGACCCCTGGTCCTCACCCTCAGCCAGGTGGAGGGCGTCTGGCACCTAGGCCTTGGGGGGGAGGACCACGTTTTGGAGGAAACCCTGGTGCTCCCCTGGGAGGACCTCGAGGTCTGGGCGGTGCGGGAAGGGGACCTCTTGCACCTCCGTTTGGAGGCGCGAAGCGGCCTGAGGCTTTACGAGCTTTTGGCGGAAGGCCGCCTCCTCACCCTCCTCCTATCCCCCTGGGAAGACTACGCCTATCTCCGCCTTCTCCGCGCCCTCTCCGCCAAGCTCAAAGGGGAATTCCAACCCCAAAGCTTCGGGAAAGAGCTTGCGGAAAAGTTCCGCCAAGCGCCGGAAGAAGCCCTCCAGGATTTCGCCCGCAAGCTCTTGGATCTCACCCTAAGGCGCTTGGGCCCTACCGACCCCTACCCTGCCCTCTCCCAAGTGGGCGAAGCCCTGGGGCTACCACAGGAGGCCAAAGCTCTAGCCGAGGCGCTCAGGGAGTACCTGGGCCGCCGTCCCCCTACCCGGGAAACCCTGGGCGGGGAGGTCCACCTCCTTTCCTTAACCCCGGAGCCCCTAGCCTTAAGGCTTGGCTCCACCGTCCTCTCGCTCCGCCTAAAGGAAGACGTGGTCTACGTGGGCCAAGCAGGAGAAGTGCCCAAACGGCTTAAGGACCTCCTGGTTTACCGACTGCCGGAGGCTCATCTGGTCCTGGCCCGGGAAGGAAGGCGCCTTGCGTACCTGGTGGTCACGCCCCCTTAGCTGCTGGAATAATCTGGTATAATCCCGGAGAAGGGGGTTTTATGAAAGTCCTCCGGCACAAAGCCTTCGCCCGGCTCATTCTGGCCTACCTGGTTTCCCAAGCAGGCAGCAAGATCCACCGGGTGGCCCTTCTCGTCCTCATCTACCTCCTCACGGAAAACGCCCTTTGGGTTTCCTTGACCCTGGGGGTGCAGCTTCTGGGCACCGTGGTCTTCTCCCCCCTCCTTTCCGCCTGGGCCGACACCCAAGACCGCAAACGCCTTTTGGTCTGGTCGGACCTCTTGAGGGGCCCTTTGGTGGCCCTCATCCCCCTCCTGGGGGCGAAGAGCCTGCCCTTTCTCCTCCTCTTGGTCTTCCTCATAGAACTTCTCCGCGACCTCCACGACCCCATCCAAAACGCCGTGGTGCCGGACCTGGTGCCCAAGGAAGAGGTGGACGAGGCCAACAGCCTGATCCTCCTGGCCGACCGCCTCTCCGAGGTCCTCTTCGTGGGGGCGGCGGGCGTCTTGGTGGCGGCGGTGGGGCCCGCCTACGCCTTCTACCTGGACGCCGCCACCTACCTGGCCTCGGGGCTTCTCCTCCTGGGGCTTCCTTCCCTGAAGCCGGAGAAGATGTCCAAGGCGGGCTTTTTCGCCCGGGTCAAGGAGGGCCTGGGGCACCTCTGGCAGACCCCCCCCATCCGCAGGGCCGTGGGTACCCTCTTCGCCGCCGCCGCCTTTGGCTCGGTGGAAACCGCCTTGGGGGTGGTGCTGGCCCTCAAATGGCTTCAGGTGGGCTCCGCCGGCTTTGGTTTCATGGAAGCGGCCATGGCCCTGGGGGCCATCCTGGGGGGGCTCGCCCTGCCCCGGCTTTTGGCCAAGGTTCCCCGCGAAAGGCTCTTCCTCCTCGCCCTCTTGCTCTTTGGCCTCTTTGAGGCCTCCGTGGGCCTTTTCCCCGTCTTCGCCTGGGTGCTGGTGGCCTTCTTCGTGGGCGGCTTCCTAAACATGGCCTTCATCGTCCCCGCCCGCTCCATCCTGCAGCTCAACACCCCCCAGGAGATGCGGGGGCGGATCTTCGCTGCCTTCGGCGCGGTGATGAACGCCGCCGTCCTCCTGGGGACCATGCTGGGTGGGGCCCTGGAAGGCCCTTTAGGCGCCCCCACGGTCTTTCTCCTGGCGGGGCTTGGGGTGAGCCTCGCCGCCTCCTACACCCTCCTCACCGGGGGCATCCCCGCGCCCAAGGAAGTGCGCAAGACCCTAGAGGCGTAGGCTATAGGGCGTGAAACGGGTGGAGCTTTTCACCGACGGGGCTTCCTTGGGCAACCCGGGCCCTGGGGGGTGGGCAGCCCTCCTCCGCCACGAAGGCCGGGAGAGGCTCCTCTCGGGGAGCGAACCCTGCACCACCAACAACCGTATGGAGCTCAAGGCGGCGGTGGAGGGCCTTCTGGCCCTGAAGGAGCCCTGCGCGGTGGACCTCTACACGGACAGCCGGTACCTGGAGCGGGCCTTCGCCGAAAGGTGGCTGGAGAAGTGGCAGAAAAACGGCTGGCGAACGGCAGAAGGAACCCCCGTGAAAAACCAAGACCTCTGGAAAGCCCTCCTTGCGGCCATGGCCCCCCACCGGGTGCGCTTCCACTGGGTGAAGGGCCACGCCGGCCACCCGGAAAACGCCCGGGTGGACCGGGAGGCCCGGCGCCAGGCGGAGGAGGCGAAGCGGGAGGGTTCCCCCTGCCCCCCACCCCGGGAAGGCACGCTTTTTTCCTCTTAGGCGAAAAAGCGTTATACTCAAGCCATGCTGGAAACCGCCCTCCGCCCCGAGGACCGGGAAAACCCCGCCTTCAAGGCCAACAAGGACGCCTGGGTGGCCCTGGTGCGGGACTTCAAGGAAAGCCTGGAGAAGGTGCGCCAGGGAGGGGGCCCCAGGGCCATAGAGCGCCAGCACCAAAAGGGACGCCTCACCGCCCGGGAGCGGATCCAGCGGCTCATCGACCCCGGCACGGAGTTCTACGAGCTCATGGCCTTTGCCGGCTACGGCATGTACGAGGAGTGGGGCGGGGCCCCTGCGGGTGGGGTCATCACCGGCCTGGGGCGTATTGCGGGCCAGGACTGGATGATCATCGCCAACGACGCCACGGTGAAGGCGGGGGCCTTCTTCCCCATCACCGCCAAGAAGGTGATCCGGGCCCAGACCATGGCCCTGGAAAACCGCATCCCCACCGTCTACCTGGTGGACTCCGCCGGGGTTTTCCTGCCCCTGCAGGACGAGGTCTTCCCCGACCAGGACGATTTCGGCCGCATCTTCTACCTAAACGCCCGCATGTCCGCCCTGGGCATTCCCCAGATCAGCGCCATCATGGGCAACTGCGTGGCCGGGGGAGCCTACCTCCCCGTGATGACGGACGTCCTCATCATGACGGAAGGGAGCGGGCTCTACCTGGCAGGGCCCGCCCTGGTGAAGGCGGCCATTGGCCAGGAGGTATCCTCGGAGGAGCTTGGGGGGGCCAGGATGCATGCGGAGGTCTCGGGCACGGTGGACTTCTACGAGCCCACGGACGAGGCGGCCTTGGAGCGCATCCGGCAGCTGGCCGCCCTCTACCCGCCCCCCCGCCTCGCCCCCTGGGCCGAGGGGCGCAAGGAGCCCAAAGAGCCCCTCTACCCCATAGAGGACCTCTACGGCCTCATCTCCCCGGACGGCTCCCGCCCCTATGACCTGCGGGAGGTGATCGCCCGGATCGTGGACGGCTCGGAGTTTTTGGAGTACAAGGCCCACTACGGGGAGACCCTGGTCACGGGCTTCGCCCGCATCGGCGGCTTTCCCGTGGGCATTGTGGGCAACCAGCGCCTGGTCCTCAAGAAGAAGGGGCGGATCGAGGTGGGCGGGGTCATCTACCCCGAGGCGGCGGACAAGGCGGCGCGGTTTATCCTCGAGGTCAACCAGATGAACATCCCCCTCCTCTTCCTCCAGGACGTCACCGGCTTCATGGTGGGCAAGGAGGCGGAGCAGGCGGGGATTATCCGCCGTGGGGCCAAGCTGGTGAACGCCGTGTCCAACTCCGCCGTGCCCAAGATCACCCTGATCCTCGGGGGCTCCTTCGGGGCGGGGAACTACGCCCTGGCGGGCAAGGCCTACGCCCCCCGCTTCCTCTTCGCCTGGCCCAGCGCCCGGTATGCGGTGATGGGTGGGGCGCAGGCGGCGAAGACCCTCTTGGAGCTGGAGGTGGAAAAGCTAAGGCGCCAAGGCCAAGAGCCCTCGGACGAGGAGCTAAAGGAGCTCTACGAGCGCATCAAGGGGCGGTACGAGGAAACCCTGGACCCCCGCTACGCCGCGGCCAGGCTTTGGGTGGATGGGGTAATCTTCCCCCACGAAACGCGGAAGTGGCTCATCAAGGCCCTCGAGGCCTGCGCCTTGAACCCGGAACGGGAGCCCTTTCGGGTGGGGGTGTTCCAGGTATGACGGCCAAGTGGGTGGAGTGCCCCCGCGACGCCTGGCAGGGCTTTTCCCGCTTCATCCCCACCGAAGAGAAGGTAGCCTTCCTGAAGAAGCTTTTGGAAGTGGGGTTTTCCCACCTGGACCTCACCAGCTTCGTCTCCCCCAAGTGGGTGCCCCAGATGCAAGACGCCGAGGCGGTGCTGGCGGCGCTGCCACCCCCCGAAGGGCGCACCTACCTGGCCATCGTGGCCAACGAAAAGGGCTTGGAACGGGCCTTGGCGGCCCAAAACCTCACCCACGTGGGCTACCCCTTCTCCCTTTCGGAAACCTTCCAGCGGAAGAACACCAACCGCTCTATCGCCGAATCCTGGCCCCTGGTGGCGGGGATGGTGCGGGCGGTGGAGGGAAGGCTTGGCCTGGTGGTCTACCTCTCCATGGCCTTCGGCAACCCTTACGGGGACCCCTGGAGCGTGGAGAGGGTCCTGGAGGCCATCGCCCGGCTAAGGGAGCTTGGGGTGCGGGAGATCGCCCTGGCGGACACCTACGGGGTGGCGGACGCGGAGAGGGTCCGAACGGTCCTGGAGGCCGCCGTGGCCCGCTTTGGGGCGGAGGGGCTTGGGGCCCACCTCCACGCCCGGCCCGAAGGGGCCTTGGCCAAGGTGGAGGCGGTCTTGCAGGCGGGGGTTTTCTGGCTGGAAGGGGCCCTGGCGGGGGTGGGGGGGTGCCCCTTCGCCGGGGACGAGCTGGTGGGCAACCTGCCCACGGAAAGGGTCTTGCCCTTCCTGGAGGCCAGGGGCCTCTCCACGGGGGTGGACCTAAGCCGCCTCCCCCTCTTGGCGGAGGAGGCGGCGCGGCTCAGGCTCCGCTACGCCTAGAAGGTCAGGACGATCTTCCCCCGCCCGTGGCCCAAATCCATGCGGGCGTGGACCTTGCGCAGGTTCTCCACGCTGAAGGGCAGGACCTCGGCAAGGAGCGGCTTGGCCTGGCCCCGTTCAAAGAGGGGGCGCATCTCCTCGAGCCGCCTCCGCTCCCGGGTGAGGAAAACCCCGTAGAGGGTCTGGTTCTTGGTGTAGAGCCCGGAAAGGTTCCCCTGAGGAGGCAGGATGGTGGCGATGCGGCCGAAGGGGCGCACCACGGGGATCACGCGCTCCACCAGGTTCTCCCCCGCCGTCTCAACGGCGGCGTCCACCCCCTGGCCCTCCGTGGCCCGGAGCACCTCCTCCTGCCACGGGCCCCGGTAGTCCAAGGCGAGGTCCGCCCCAAGCTCGGCGAGCATGGGAAGGTTCTCCTGGCTTGCCGTGGCGATGACGAAGGCCCCAGCCGCCTTGGCGAACTGCACGGCGAAGGAGCCCACGCCGCCCGCACCCCCCATGACGAGGACCGCTTCCCCGGGGCGCACCGCCAAGCGGCGCACCACCCCTTCCCAGGCTGTTCCCCCCGCCAAGGGAATGGCCGCCGCCTCGGCGAAGGAGAGGGTTTTGGGCTTCGGCGCCACGAGGCTCGCGGGTACCGGGGTGTACTCCGCATACGTCCCGTGGGGGTTGCCGAAGATCTCCGGGGTGTAGTAGACCTCGTCCCCCTCCTTAAGGTCCTTCACCCCGGGACCCACCTTGGCCACCACCCCCGCGGCGTCGTATCCCAGAACAAAGGGGGGCTCTACCCCAGCCCAACGGCCTGCGGCCCGGATCTTGGCGTCCACGGGGTTTACGGCCACCGCGAGGTTCTTCACGAGAACCTCACCCGGCCCCGGCTCGGGCACCGGCAGGTCCCGCTCCTCCAGCATCTCCAAGCCGCCAAACCCCTTGAGCACCACCGCACGCATAGCCCACCTCCGGGCTTCACCCTACCGCAGGCCGCGGCCCTTTTTTGTGAAAAAAGCCGCTAAGCCGCCCGCTTAAGGTAGATGCCGGGGTCCGTGGGGTTGGCGACGGCCACCACCCGCTTCACCAGCTCCTCCGGGGAGAGGTCCAGGAGGGCGGTCATCTCCCCAGGGGAGACCACCGCCTCGTAGAACTTCCTCGCCCCGCCCCGGAGCAAGAGGTCCACGAGCTCCGCCAAGGCCTCCTCCCCTCCAGGAAAAGCGGGGCCGAAGGCATCGGGGACCAAGAGGTCCTTCTTCCCCCCGTGGAGGAGGAGGGCGTAGCGGGCCTTATCCCTCCGGTCCTGCCAGTCGGTGATGAGGTAGACCTTGACCTCGGGAAGGCGAAGGCCCCGCAAGGCCTCCTTTAGGGCCTCGAGGCTCACCCTTGGCGCCGCGCGCAGGCCAATGCGTTCCATAAGCCCATTTTACGCCCCCGGAAAGGGCAAAGGTCCTACCCGGCTCGAAACAACTTGGCGGCGTAGATCACCTGGCCAGCGTGGTGCTGGGCGTGCTCTACCAGATGGTGGAGGACGTGGGCCCTGGGGGCCTTCACCCCCTGTTGGCCCACGGCCACCTCCTCAGCCAGGGCCTCCTCCCGCACCTCCTTGAAGGCGGAAAGGAGGCCTTCCCAGGCCTCCCGGAAGCGGGCCACCACCTCCTCCTTAGGCTCCGCCTCCCCCAGGAGCTCCCACTCCCGGCCCCGCTTGGCCCACTCGGGAAGGGGCAGGCTGAGGGCGTAGGTAGCGAGGCGCAGGGAGCTTCCCGTGATGTGGCGCACCAAGCCGCCGATGGGGTTCGCCCCCTCCTTGGGCCGCCACCAGAAGGCCTCCTCCGGCAGGCCAAAGGCCCACCGCTCCAGGTGAAGGGCCACCTCCTCCAAGCCCCGGACCCAGGCGGAAACTACCGGGGGCACCCCGGGCACCAGGGGTTCCAAAAAGGGCGCGGGCATGCCTCCAGTTTAAACTAAAGGGCGTGGAGCTCTTGGCCCTTTTGGGGCTTTTCCTCCTGGCCTACCGCCTCTGGCCCAGGCGGCCCGCCTCCTGTCCCGCCTGCGGCCTTCCCAGGGGCCTGGCGGAGGAGGTGCGCCGCTACCGGCGCTTCTGCCCCCGCGTGGCCTTCCGCGCCTGCCCCTTTGACCCAAGGAGGGGCCTGTACCGCCAACGCCGATGACCCCAGAGGAAGCCTGGCGTAGCCTAGACCTGGACCTCAGCGACTACCTGGCGAAAAAGGGGGTGGTCCCCTCCTGCCGGGCGGGGTGCTTCGCCTGTTGCTTCGGCCTGGTGATCCTGTCCCGCCTCGAGGGGGAAGCCCTCCTCCCCCACCTCACGGAAGCGCAAAAAGACCGGGTCCTGGCGGAGGGCCCAAGGCGCCTCGCCCTCCTCGCCCGGGGGAAGGACCAGGAAGACTTCCCCAGCCGCTTTTTCCAAAACCGTATCCCCTGTCCCTTTCTGGCAGGGGGGCTTTGCGGGGTCTACCCCCACCGCCCCCTGGCCTGCCGGGGCCTCCTCACCGCCTCCGACCCCGCCCTTTGCGCCCCCGAGGCCAGGGCCCCCGAAGGGCACTTCCTCCCCGTGCCTTGGCGCATGGCCCGGCGCAAAATGGAAGCGCTTTGGGAAGATGAGGAAAGGCGCTACGGCTACGTGCTCCTCGGGGAGATGGTGGGGCTCCTTTACCTCCTCCTGACGGGGCTTCCCCAGGAGCGGGCGGAGGCGGAAGCCCGCCTGAAGGCCCTCGGGGTCCTGGGGGGGCGGTGGGGGTTCCAGGTGGTCCCCACCGCCTAAAGCCCCTCAGTACACCTGTTCCCGTTGCCCGTAGCTGAAGACCGTGACCCCCGTCACCTGGTCCTGCCCCGTGGTGGGGAAGAAGGGGGGCGCCACCCCTTGGAGAAAACGGCGGTCGTAGGTGAAGGCGCGGCCATAGCCAGTGGAGTTTTGCCCGGTCTGGGCGTTAAACGTACCGAAGGCGCCGTAGTATTTCTCGATAATGCCCCCAATAAGGTACACGCTTCCCTTGTCCGAGATGGAGTTGTAGTTTTCCACCGCCACCACTCCTTTAGCGCTCATAAGGGAAGCGTGGATGTGAAGGTTACGCGGGGCGCCTTGGTCTATGAGGATGTTCCCGTCCTGGCTATAGACGCCAAGCACATTCCTAGCGGTGAGGTTGTCGCAGGTAGGAGGGGTCACGGTGCCATCGGAATTGCGGGTCGGCACGCCGGAGCAAGGGGGTGTTTCGTACTTGAGGTCCCCGGAGATCTGTATGGTGTCCGTGGCTGCCACGGTAATCTGGGCAAACTCCGCTAAGGCCGGCCCCGCCGTGCTGGGATCGTTGCCATTGGTACGGTCGGGCCCCTGTAGGCTGTTTATAGCCCCGTCGGTGAAGATCACGCCATTGAAGTAGACCTCGCTTCCTTGGCGCTGCTCCACCTGCCAGGAAGTGGTCTGCCCTTGGGTTACCTTTCGGTAAAGCTTCCGGTCCTCCCCGTAGCGGTAGGCCTCCGTGTTGGTGTTACGGCAGTTGTTGTCAGCGCAGTAGGTGACCTCTATGTACTGGTATTTGGTCACTCCCACGGGAAGCGGAAGGCTGCACGGCACCTCCAAGCCCGTGGTTTCGTTCACGCATCTCCGGGAAAGGCGCAAAGAGGTAATGGTCCGCCCGAAGTAGAGCCCCGCAGCTTGGGCTGCCTGTTTCTGCTCCTGGTTGTTCTGAGGGAGGGGAATGAAGGGCGCATTCCAGTCCACCCCGGCGGTGAACTGGGGTGCGTGGGTGCCGTAGGTATTGCGGTAAGAAGGAGCGCTGGCTGAAGGCTGCATGTTGTTTGCCAGGACCAAGTTGCCCCCATTAACGCCGTAGAAGTAAGCCCCAGCCCGGGTCTGGCCGCTACAGCTGGAATCTCCTGGATTGGTGCACCCTGCGCTGGTCACCTCCCCCCCGAACCAGGGCTGACGGTAGAAGCGAAAGTGGCTGTTGGTATGGACAGGCCCGTCAAAAAGGGTTCGGTCGGTGAACCAAACATCCGTGCCATTGGGTAGGGTATGAACGTTGGTAAAAAGCGCCCAGCGGGCAAAGCTAGCCCGCCCCACGGTGAACCGGTACTCCCCCTGGAGAACGATATTGCGGCGGTAAGGGCCGAGGGTTGCCTCCGCCACCATAACAAAGGGTAGGGCATAGGTCTGGGAAGCCCCGCTCCCCACCCCCCGGGGCGCGCCTTCCACAAAGCGCCCCTCCGTCAAGCGGGTATTAGGGGGAAGGCTTCGCCCACAAGCGCTCGTGGTGAAGTGAACCCGTAGCGTCACCGTGCCATCAAGGCCGGAAGGGGAAAGGTTTCGGGGCGTTCCATTAGGGCACAGGTAATTGTCTACTTGGGTTTGAAACTGGGAGGCCACCGTGACCAGGGCCTGGGCTACGGCCACAGGGTCAGGCTGACCCCCCGTTTGGCAGTTGCTGCTTCCCCCGTAGGCCCAGCAGTCTGTGGTGCTCGCCGTAGCCCGCACGATGGCGCTCAAGCGGTCCCGCGCCGTGGTGCTCAAGAAGGTGCCTCCAGCGTTAGCCGCACCCCGAGCCAGCATCAGGGTCTGGACGATGCCCTGATCCTGACCGCTATGGCGGATCTCACCCAACGTACGCAGGAAAAGCAAGGTGCCGATACCCGAAACCACCAATACCGTGGCGAGGGCGATTACCAAAGCGATGCCTTTTTGACGCATACACTCCCCCTATCATTGGCAAGGCAGAATGCGCCGCACCTGGTACTGGGTGTTGGAGGAAAGCTCCACCTGGCTCGTGTAGACCCGGCTCACCGAGCGGCCACGGGAAAGCGCTTCGGTGCCCAACACCAGGGAAAGGCGCCTCAAGGTGTATGTCTTGTCATCTTGGGTAATCTGGAAGGGGGGCGTGCCGGTGGGGTTGGCGTAATTGTAGCCTTGGGGGTTCACCAACACGTCCGCCTGGCCAGCCTCATAGACGTAGCCGATGGCGAAGCGGGTCAGGTTAAACGCCACGGGGACCTCTCCCCCTGAGCCTTCGCGGTACACCAGTTCCTTCGTGTTCGAATCATACCTAAACCCCAAGGTACGCACCCGGAAGAGCAGGGTGTTGGGCGTGTAGTCGATGGTGTTGCCACATCCCGCATGAACCACGTGCCAACGGTTAGGCTGCCCCCCCACGGCGTTCACCCCGGTAACCGGAAGGATGACCCCGTCCCCGTTGGCATTGACCATAAGAACGTAATCTCCACGCGAAATACCTATGGCAGAGGCTTGGTTTGCCAAAACCAGGATTTTGGCCTCTGACGCCTGCTTGAAGCTGTTGTTGCTCCCACTATCATGGGGCAAAACGGGATATCCGGCCCCACCCTCTATAAGGGCGAAGGAAACGCTGGCCTGGCCGGTGGGATAGGGCGTGGAGGCCAGCCCCCCGAACACCGCGCTCCGCAAATCCTGGGTAAATACCTCCACAATACGGCGAAGCTTAGCCTGAGCGCCCGCAGTGGCGTCCAGATCTGAGCGAAAGCCCATGAACTGCACCATCCCGCCGTAAGCAATGGCCATGACCGTGGCCAAGATGGCCAAGGCCAGGAGAAGCTCTAAAAGGGTAAAGCCTGAGGGTTTCCGCATGGTTTCCTCCCGTTAGTTAACCCCCTCCAGGGGAGGAGGCGGGGAGCCTGAGGGAGCAGGTGGCGCAGAAAAGGTTCGCCCCTCCGTGCAGTACTCCTGGCCGCTTTGCCGCCAGCAAACCTGGATGCGGTACTCGTTTAGGCTAACCCCCAAGGAGGAAGCCCAACTAGGGGTTCCCAAGTTGCTCACCGCCACCCGGTATAGGTCCGGATTGGCGAAGCGAGCCTCTTGGGGAAGGTCTGGAAAAGCCTGGCGAAGCGTCCCATAGCCGTAGGCGATGGGGGTGGACCCTGGAAGCAAGGCGGCCTCTCCCCCCACGATCCTGCGGCCCACATAGTTCAGGATCTGTACCGCCTGCGTCCTGCCCCCGGAAACGGAAGTCTGCCGTAAGCTAGAAATCAAAACGGCGTTGAAAGCCAACAACACAAGGGAAAGGATGGAAAGGGCGATGAGCACTTCCAACAAGGTGAGACCTAGGCTTCTCTTCATGGCGCCCTCTTTGCCTCCCCAATAAGGGAAATGGTATAGGTGTAAGTCCTCCCGTTTACGGTGGCAGTAAAGGTTAGAGGCTGGGAAAGAGGTTGCCCTTGGGGATTTTGCACCTTACCTGGGGGCGTGAACCGAGCGATGGCACCGTTGCCAAGGGAGAGGATCACACCCTGGGGGATATCCCAAGTGCGAAGCACCGTGGAGTCCCGTTTCAACTCCAAGCGGCTTCCATTGCGCTCTAAGGTGAGGTTTTCCCCTCGGCTCGCCGCCTCGGTAGCCCCCTGCCAGAAGACGTTCTGGAGGGTATTAAGGAAGGCTGCTTGTTCTTGGCCTGAAAGGGTCCGTCGCCCGTTCAAGGCCCCCATGGCCAGGACCACAGCCAAAATGGCGAGAAGCACCAGGAGCTCCATCAAACTAAGTCCTTTGGTACTCACCCTGCCCTCCCCTTCTGAGGGACCATAGTAGAGCCCCTAGGAAACCCAGCGCATCCCCCAAATGGGGGATATCAAAAGGCGGCCTAGAGGCCGCCTTTGGCGGAGGGGGCGGGATTCGAACCCGCGAGGCCCCTTGCGGGGCCTACCGGTTTTCGAGACCGGCCCGTTCAACCGCTCCGGCACCCCTCCCTGAGCCGGGCGAAGAAGTCCCTTAAGAGCTTAGCACACTCCCCTTCCCGCACGCCACCCAAGACCTTCCCCTTGAGGCCAAAGCGGGTGAGGGCTCCCTCCTTCAGGTTTTCCGTCCCGTAGACCACCTCCACCCCCGCCTGCGTGAGGGCGTGCTGGCACATGAGGCAAGGCTCCAGGGTCACGTAGACCCGCCCGCCCCGGGCCTCCTTCCCAACCTGCCGCAGGAGGAGCATCTCCGCATGGGCCGTGGGGTCCTTGGTGGCCTCCACCAGATTGTGGGCCCGGTAAAGCCTTTCTCCCACCGCCAACACCGCCCCCACGGGCACCTCCCCCTGGGCCAAGGCCTTTTCCGCCTCCTCCAGGGCAAGGCCCATGTACCTTTCCCCCTCCCCCGGGGGAAAGAGCCCATAGACCTCCACCACCTCCTTCCCCTCCGCCCGCACGGGCCAAAGGCCCTTGAGCTCCTTGGGCACCCCCTTTTCCGCCAAGAAGTCGCGGAGGCGCTTGCGGCCGTAGGGCATCCTCAGGTAGTCCCCGGGCTCCGGGCGGCGGAAGCCGGGGGGAAGGGGGAGCCTGGGGGCCGGGGGGATGAGGAAAAGCGTCCCCCCTTTGCGGCGGGCCGTGTGGCCCTCCGGCAAGGTAGCGGCCCGGCCCGCCAAGGCGCCTTCCAAGAGGGCGATGAGCCGGGCCTCGGGGCGGAGGGAAAGGCCCTCCAAGACCTGGCGGAGGGCGCGGCGGCGGAGGGCAGGGGGGGCTTCCACAAGGGGGGCCACCCGGTAGGCGGGGACGAAGAAGCGGGGGTCGGGGAGGAGGCGCGCCCTAGCCTCCTCCTCCAGGTGGAGGTCCTCCACCTCCTGAACCTTGGCGAAGCGGGCCAGGGCCTCCCGGGCAGCGGGAAAGCGCTCCAGAAGGAGGGGGAATACCACGAGGCGGAGGTAGTTGCGGTCCAAGGCAGGGTCTTGGTTGGTGGGGTCCTCCCGCCAGGCCTCCCCCAAGGACCTCAGGTAGTCCCGGAGCGCCTCCCGGGGGAAAGGGAGGAGGGGCCGCACCACCAGGCCCTCCTTCTCCCGAATGCCAAGCCCCCGGGCCGTGCCCTGGAGGAGCTTGAGGAGAAGGGTTTCCGCTTGGTCGTCCAGGGTGTGGGCGGTGAGGATAGCCTTGGCGCCCACCCGCTTGGCCACCCGGTGGAGGAAGGCGTAGCGCACCTCCCGGGCCAAGGCCTCGAGGTTTTCCCCCCTTTCCCGGGCGATCTTTCCCACCTCCACCCGCTCGGCGAAGAAGGGAAAGCCAAGCCGCTCCGCCAAGGCCCGCACGAAGGCCAGGTCCTCGGCGCTATCGGGCCTTAGGGCGTGGTCCAGGTGGGCCACCACCGCCCTCCGCCCCGCGCGGTGGACCAGGTGGGCCAAGGCCACGGAGTCCCCGCCCCCTGAAACCGCCAGGACCAAGGGGTCCTCCGGGGCCAGGGCCGCCAGGCGCTCACGGAAGAGGGCCTCTAGGGGATGCAAGCCTCGCCACCTCCGTCCCCAGGGCGGGCTTCCACCGCGCCCTTTTCGCCCCCCGGACGGGCGTGGACCGGGGGCGGGGAAGCCCTTCCCGGCCGCCTTGGGAAGGGCGCATACCCCACACTATACGGGGTATCCTAAGGCCATGCGCCTCCGCTTCCGGGAAAACGGCCCCTACATCCTGGACCTCCCCGAGGGAAGTGCCTTCCGCCTGAACGGGGAGGAAAGGCGGCTAGAGCGACCCAAGCTCGCCCTTTGCCGCTGCGGCCACTCCGGGAACAAGCCCTTTTGCGACGGCACCCACAAGGAGGTGGGCTTCCAGGCGGAAGCCGGGGAAATAGAGGTTCAGTAGAGGAACTCGCGGATATCGTAGCGGCTTGCCCGCAGGCCCATCCGGCGAAGGGCCCCCACCCAGACCTTTAGCTCCTCCTCTACGTCGGGAAGGGGTTCCAGGCCCAGGGCGGCGTAGGGGGTGTCCGGGTTTTCTTGGAACGGGGATAGGTAAACCAGGTCCTCCCGGTCCAGGGGAAGCTCGGCTAACAGGGCGAGGCTATCCCGGAAGTGGGCCTGGGCGAAGGGCCTTCCTCCAGCCCCCACCATGAGGATCACCCCCACGCTCAGCCCCGCCCGCTTGAGGGCCCCCACCAAGGCCAAGGCCTCCTTGGGGTGGCCAGGCTTCCCCAGGAGGGCGAGGAGGGGGGCGTGGCCCGTCTCCAACCCCAGATAGACCCGCCTTAGGCCCAAGCCCCTAAGGCGTTCCCACCAGGAAGCCTCCTTCTTAAGCCCCGTAAAGAGGTCCAAGAACCCCAGGACGGGCTCCCCCGGAAAGGCCTTCCCCACGATCTCCAGAAGGGGGAGAAGGGGCTCGGAAAGGGCAAGGGCGTTCCCATCCGCCAGGAAGACCCCCCGCCTGAGGAGAACCCCCTTGCCAAGCAGCGCCCGCACCCGCTCCACGTGCTCGGCGAAGGCCTCTGGGCTGCGCTTCTGAAAAGGGCGGTCCTGGTAAAAGCTACAAAAGGTGCAGCGGTTCCAGGTGCAGCCCGTGGTGGCCTGGAGGACCACGGCGAGGTAGGCGTCGGGGGGAAGGATGCTTATGGGCCAGGGGTAGGCCTCCCGGTAAGGCCTGGGGTCCAAGAGGGCCTCCGGGGTCCAGCGGAGGACCTCCCGCCGCCTTTCCCCATCCTGGAGGTGGGCCTCCGCCAGGGCCAAGGCCTCCCGGTAGACCCCAAGGGCCTCCTCCGGGGCAAGCCGTTGCCTCCTGCGCCTCCCCTCCCGGTAGCGCAGGTGAAGGCTTCCGTCCAACGCCCGCTTATAGGTCATCCCCCGGCGGAAGTAGTGGTAAAGCCGCCCTTCCCGGTCGAAGGAGAGGACCCTATCCCCCAGGGAAAGGACGGTGGCCTCGGGCCTAAGGAGCTCCACGGCCTTAGAATAAGCCCCGTGGCGCTTTCCGCCCTCCAGGGCCTCCTCTCCCCGGAAACCCTCGCCCGCCTCACGCCCCTAGGGGGGTTTGAGGCCCGGGTCTACACGGACGGGATGCGGGTCTACAAGGTCTACCGCCCCGAGGAGGGGCACCTCGCCGCCCTCGAGGCCCGCCGCATGGCCCGGGCGGGCCTGGGGCGCTTCGTCCTGGGGGTGGCGGAGGTGGAGGGCCAAGGAGTCCTCATCACCCGCCGCTTCCCCGGCCGGCCCTTCGCCCTCGAGGCCTTCACCCCCAAGACCCTGGCCGCCTTGGCCCACCTCTTCCTTTCCCTCCACCGCCTTCCCGAGCCCGGATACGTGGGGGAAGAGGAGCTTTTGGAGAGGCTAGAGCGCTTCGCCGAAAGCCTCCACGCCATCCCCGAGGCCCTGGCCCTCATCCAGGGCCTAAGGCGGGAGGTGGGCCTCGTGGCGGGGGCTGAGCGCCGCTTCTGCCACCGGGACGCCTGGGCGGGCAACCTTCTGGTGAAGCACCCCCATGCGGAGGGCCCCGAGGTGCTCTTGGTGGACTGGGTGCGCGCCGGGGGCGACGACCCCGCCCGCGACCTCGCCCTCCTGAAGACGGGAAGCCTGGACCTTTTAGGGGAGGAGGCGGCCCGGGAAGCCCTCTTCCGCATCGCCCGCTTTTACCCCGCCGAGGTGCGGGAGCGGCTTGCCTTCTACGTTCCCCTCACCTACCTCCACGACCTCCACTGGTTCCGCACCAAGCACCCCGAGGCTTTCCCTCAGGCCCTAAAGGAAAAACTCCCCAAGGCCCTAAGCTTCTTCCAGGACTGCCTTTCCCCCCGACGGGCGTGTTAGGCTTTACGGGATGAAGATCACCCTGGTGGACCACCCCTTGGTCCAGCACAAGCTGGCCCACCTGAGGGATAAGCGCACCGGCCCCAAGGATTTCCGGGAGCTCGCCGAGGAACTTTCCCTTCTCATGGCCTACGAGGCCATGCGGGATCTGGAGCTCACCGAGGCCACGGTGGAAACCCCCGTGGCGGAGGCCCGGGTGAAGGTCCTCTCCGGCAAGAAGCTCGCCCTGGTGGCCATCCTCCGGGCGGGGCTCGTCATGGTGGAGGGCATCCTCAAGCTCGTCCCCCACGCCCGGGTGGGGCACATTGGGCTCTACCGCGACCCCGAGTCCCTAAAGCCCGTGCAGTACTACGCCAAGCTCCCCCCGGACATCGCCGAGCGGCGGGTCTTCCTCCTGGACCCCATGCTGGCCACGGGGGGTAGCGCCAGCCACGCCCTTTCCCTCCTCAAGGAAAAGGGGGCTAAAGGCATCAAGCTCATGTGCCTCATCGCCGCCCCCGAGGGCCTAAAGCGCATCGCCCAGGACCACCCCGACACCGAGGTGGTGGTGGCGGCGGTGGACCAGTACCTGAACGAGCACGGCTACATCGTCCCCGGCCTCGGCGACGCTGGGGACCGCATCTACGGAACGAAATGACCGAGCTTCTTAAGCGCATGGGCGTGGCCGACCCGGGGGGCACGGGTTGGCTCACTGTGGCCTTCGTCTTCCTCCTGGCCCTTTTCTTCACCTGGCGTTTCCTTCCCCACGTGCGCCGCTTCGCCCTCGAGGTGGGCTGGGCCGACCTTCCCAACGAGCGCCGGCTCAACCGGGAACCCTTGCCCAACGCCGGGGGACTCGCCGTCTACGCCGGGGTGGTCCTGGCCCTGGTGGCGGCGGCCTTCCTCCGGCCCATCCTGGTGGAGAGCGTCCTCATCCAGGTCCTCGCCATCCTCCTGGGCGGGGCCTGGCTGGTCCTGGTGGGCTTCATTGACGACCAGTTCGGCCTCCCCCCCCTCTTCCGCCTCCTCGTGCAAACCCTGGCCGCCCTCCTCCTCATGGCCGTGGGGGTGCGGTTTGAGGCCGCCTTCGGCACCCCCTTGGACCCCGCCTTGGGGCTCTTCCTCACCTGGCTATGGGTGGTGGGGATCACCAACGCCCTAAACCTCATGGACGGCCTGGACGGCCTCGCCGGAGGCATAACCTACATCAGCGCCATAAGCCTCCTCTTCGTCTCCGCCCAGTTCCCCTTCTGGGCCGCAGGCACCCTAGTCCTGGCCGCCTTGGCCGGGGCCGCCCTCGGGTTTTTGCGGCACAACCTCCACCCAAGCCGCATCATCCTGGGGGACGCCGGGGCCTACTTCCTGGGCTATACCCTGGCGGCCACCGCCCTGCTGGGCAACCTCAAGCTCACCACCTTTTTGGGCCTTCTCCCCCCCATGCTCTTCCTGCTCCTGCCCATTCTGGACACCACCCAGGTGGTGGCGCGAAGGCTTCTTAGGCGGCAAAACCCCCTCTCCACCCCGGGGAAGGACCATATCCACCACCACCTCCTCTCCCGGGGGCTTTCCCAACGCCGGGTGGCCTTCGCCCTTTGGGGCGTGGCCCTCCTCTTTAACCTCCTCGCCATGCTCTACCTCAAGATGCCTTGGGAAGCCATAGGGGCGAGCCTCCTCGCCACCCTCCTTGGCCTTTCCTGGGTTACCTACCGCCGCCTTCGGGCACTATGGAGGGGCGAATGAAGCGCGTGGTCTTGGCCTTCGGCACCCGACCCGAGGCCACCAAGATGGCCCCGGTGTACCTGGCCCTAAGGGCCATCCCCCACCTCATCCCCCTCGTCCTCCTCACGGGGCAGCACCGGGAGCAGCTCAGGCAGGCCCTAGGCCTTTTTGGCATCCAAGAGGACCGGAACCTGGACGTGATGCAAGAACGCCAGGCCCTCCCCGACCTGGCGGCCCGCATCCTGCCCCAAGCGGCCCGGGCCCTTAAGGAGATGCGGGCGGACTACGTCCTGGTGCACGGGGACACCCTCACCACCTTCGCCGTGGCCTGGGCCGCCTTCCTGGAAGGGATCCCCGTGGGCCACGTGGAGGCGGGGCTAAGGAGCGGCAACCTCAAGGAGCCCTTCCCCGAGGAGGCCAACCGCCGCCTCACCGACGTCCTCACCGATCTGGACTTCGCCCCCACGCCTTTGGCCAGGGAAAACCTCCTGAAGGAGGGGAAGTCGCGGGAGGGGATCCTGGTCACGGGACAGACGGGGGTGGACGCCGTGCTCCTGGCGGCCAAACTGGGGCGGCTTCCCGAGGGGCTCCCTCCGGGGCCTTACGTCACCGTGACCATGCACCGCCGGGAGAACTGGCCTATCCTTTCCGAGCTGGCCCGGGCCCTGAGACGGGTGGCGGAGGCTTTTCCCCACCTCACCTTCGTCTACCCTGTGCACCTGAACCCCGTGGTGCGGGAGGCGGTTTTCCCGGTGCTCAAGGGGGTGAGGAACTTCGTCCTCCTAGACCCCCTGGAGTACGGCCCCATGGCCGCCCTTATGAAGGAAAGCCTTCTTTTGGTCACCGACTCCGGGGGCCTGCAGGAGGAGGGGGCGGCCTTGGGGGTGCCGGTGGTGGTCCTAAGGAACGTCACGGAAAGGCCCGAGGGGCTGGAGGCGGGCATCCTGAAGCTGGCCGGCACTAACCCCGAAGGGGTCTACCGGGTGGTAAAGGGGCTTCTGGAAGACCCCGAGGCCCTGGGCCGCATGCGCCAGGCCCCAAACCCCTACGGGGACGGAAGGGCCGGGGAGCGAGTGGCCCGGGGCGTGGCCTGGCGGCTCGGCCTCGGCCCTAGGCCGGAGGACTGGCGTCCTTAGGCCAAGCCTGAAGCTGATACAGGCCCACCAGGAGGACGGCGCTTCCCAGGAGGAGCGTGGCGAACCGCCCCCCCAAAAGCTCGAAGAGGAGGCCCGTGAGGTAAGCCCCTAAAGGCCCCGTGCCCAGCATGACCAGGCTGTAGACCGCCATGACCCGGCCCCGCAAGCGGTCGGGCACGGAAAGCTGCACCAGGGTGTTGGCGTTGATGAGGACGGAGATCATGCCAAACCCCCCCAAGGCGAGGAAAAGGGGCACCCAACCAGCATGGGGAAGGAAGAGCCCCAGGTGGGCGAGGGCCAGGGCGAAAACCCCAAGGAGGAGACGCATGGGCCTAGGCCTCCCCGTGAAGGCCATGACCAAGGCTGCCCCCAAAGCCCCAAGCCCCACGGAAGAAAGGAGAACGCCGTAACCGGTGGCGGAAAGCCCAAGGACCAGCCGGGCGTAGGCGGGGACCAGGGTCTGGAAGTTCATGCCGAGAAGGCTGGCGAAGAGGACGAGCCCCACCACCCGCCGCACCAGAGGGTGCTCCAGGACAAAGCGGACGCCCTCGAGGGCCTCCCGCAAAAAGCGCCCATCCCCCCCCTCCCCCCTAGGCCCGGGGGGCACCCGCCGCAGGACCAAAAGGAGGGGAAGGAAAGAAAGGGCATTGGCGAGATACGCCACCCCCACCCCATAAAGGGCGATGAGCACCCCAGAAAGCGCCGGTCCCAGGAGGCGGCTCGTGTTAAAGCCAAAGGAGTTTAAAGCGATGGCCCCGGGATACCGTTCCCGCCCCGCCAGCTCCACGGTGAAGCTCTGGCGCACGGGGAGGTCCATGGCGTTTAGGGCGCCATAGAGGAAAGCGAAGAGGAGGACGTACCCATAGCGCACCGCCCCCGTGAGGATGAGGAAGGCCATGAGGAGGGCCAAGAGCATCATCCCCCCCTGGGTGAGGAAGAGGAGGTTCCGCTTAGGGTAGCGGTCCGCCAGGACCCCGGCGGGTAAGGAGAAAAGAAGGGAGGGCAGGAACTGCAAGGCCACCACCAGCCCAAGCCGTTCCGCACTCCCCGTGAGGAGGAGGACGAGCCAAGCTTGAGCTGCAGACTGCATCCAGGTGCCCATCTGGGAGGTGAAGAGGGCCAGCCAGTAGGCGCGGTAGCGGGGGTCTTGCAGGAGGGCAAGGGCCAACACCCCTCCATCCTACTCCTGACTGACCGGTCATTATCAAGGCGAAGCCCCTGGCAGAGCCTATACTGAGGCATGGCGGGGCGCGGGATCTTCCTCTTCCGCCTCTTCGGTATCCCCCTTTACCTGGACCTTTCCTTCCTCCTCATCCTTCCCCTCCTGGCCTTCCTGATCGGGAACAACCTCCCCCTCTACCTGGAACTATTTGGCCTGCCCCAAGACCCAGACCTCCTCCAGGAGGTTTGGCCCTTTTTCCTCGGGCTTCTAGCCGCCCTCGGGCTGTTCCTCTCGGTCCTCTTGCACGAGCTCGGCCACGCCCTCACCGCACGGCGCTTCGGGGTGGAAACCCGGCGCATCACCCTGTGGCTTTTGGGCGGGGTGGCCCAGTTGGAAAGGCTCCCAAGGGAGCCCGCCAAGGAGCTCCTCATCGCCTTGGCGGGCCCGGGGGTTAGCCTCGTTTTGGCCCTTTTCTTCCACCTCCTAAAGGCTCCTTCCGGCGCCCTGGGGTTTCTCACCCACTACCTGGCCCTGGTAAACCTAATGCTGGCCCTTTTCAACCTCCTCCCCGCCCTCCCCCTGGATGGGGGGCGGGTCTACCGCGCCCTCTTAGCCCTACGAAAGCCCTATGCCAGGGCCACCCGCCAAGCCTTGGCCTTAAGCCAGGCGGTGGCCTTGGCCTTGGGGCTCTTTGGCCTTTTGGCCCTCAATCCCTTTTTGGTCCTCATCGCCTTCTTCGTCTACATGGCCTCCCGGGCCGAGGTGGAGGCCACCCTTCTGGCCCAAGCCTTGGAGGGGCTTCGGGTGCGGGACCTCATGACCCCTAACCCCCTCGTCCTCCCCCCGGACCTCCCCGTGGCCGAGGCCCTGCGCCTAGCCCTTTACCACAAGGTTTCCGGCTTTCCCGTGGTGGAGGAGGAAAGGATCCTCGGGGTGGTGGGGCTAGAGGGCCTAGAGGGGGCCGACCCCCTGGCCCCCGTGGCCCGCTACCTGCAAGCCCCCCTCCTCCTCACCCCCGACACGGAAGCCCTGGCCGCCTTGGAACGCATGGCGGAAAGGGGGTACACGCGGGCCCTGGTGGTGGAAGGGGAAAGGCTTGTGGGCATCCTCAGCAAAACGGACCTCCTGAGGGCCTTTCAGGTGCGGCTTCTTGGGCTTGACAGGCCTTAAGGGGTGGGGTAGGTTAGGGGGCGCAAAAGTATGCGGGAGGTGGCCATGAAGCGAGCGCTAGTCCTTATCGGTTTGTTGGTCTTGGGCTTGGGTCTGGCCCAAAAGCCCCGGGTAGCCATCGGCACGGGAAGCACCGGAGGGGTCTTCTTCTACTACGGCACCGCCCTGGCGGATATCCTGAACAAGGCCGGGGTAGTGGAGGCCCAGCCGGTGCAGACCGGGGGCTCCTACGACAACCTGCAACTCCTCCGCGACCGCACGGGCGGGGGCACCTACTACTGCGCCCTCACCACCACGGACTCCGCCTACGTGGCCTACACGGGAGAGGAGCCCCGCTTTAAAGAGCGGCCGGCCAAGGGCCAACGGGTCCTCTTCTATATGTACCCCTCCTTCATCCACCTCGTCACCAGCGAGAAAAGCGGCATTAAGGTGGTCCAGGACCTGAAAGGCAAGCGGGTCTCCACAGGCCAGCCCGGCTCCAGCACGGAAAACCTGGCCCTTTTGGTGCTTCAAGGGGCGGGGGTGAAGCCGGAAACCTTCGCCAAGCGGGAGCGCCTCCCCGTGGCCGAGGGGGCCAAGGCCCTGGCGGAGGGCACCCTGGACGCCTTCTTCTGGGTGGGGGGTGTGCCCACCAGCTCCATCGTGGAGCTCTCCCAGACCCTGGCCCGCAAGGGGGACCGGGTCTACCTGGTCCCCATCGACCCCAAAAGCACCACGGCCCAGGTGGTCATGAAGCGCTTCCCCGGCCTGGTGGACCCCTACCGGGTGCCCAAGAGCGTGTACAACACCCGCACGGACGTGCCCGGCTTGGCCACGGGCAACATCGTGGTCTGCCCGGATACCCTCCCCGCCGAAGCAGCCTACGGCATCATGAAGGCGGTGTTCGAAAACCTGGACACCCTGCGCACCGCCGTGGCCGCGGCCAAGGACACGAGCCTCGAGGCCACCGCAAGGCTTTACGGCAAGCTCCCCATCCCCTTCCACCCCGGGGCCGAGCGGTACCTAAAGGAGAAGGGCCTCATCAAGTAACCCCCTAGGCGCCCGGGTGCCCTGGGTCCCCCCAGGCCCCGGGCTTTTTGGAGGCGAAGCCATGGAACTAGAGCACGCCCATACCCCTAGAACCCCCCTAAGCCGCCTCACGGACTGGATCCTGGTCCTGGGGGCCCTATATAGCCTCTACTTGGTCCTCCACCCCTTCACCCCCTTGGCCCAGGCGGAAATCCCCATCCTGGACATCGTCCAGCTACAACGGAGCACCCACGTCCTCTTCCTCCTCCTCGGGGGCTATCTCGTTTCCTTTTACCTCCCCCGAAAGCGCACCCTGGGCGCCTGGGTCTATTTCCTCTTTACCCTCGTACCCCTCTACCACTTTCTCTTCCCGGGCATCCCCGGGGTAGAGCTTCCCCCCGCGGCCAAGGCCATGGGCCTCCTCTACTGGGCGGTAGCGGCTCTTCCAGCCCTCCTTCCCTCCCTCAAGCGCCCCGCTGACCTCCTCGCCGCCTTCCTCGCCCTTTTCCCCACCCTCTACCAGTTGCGCCACTTTGAGGAGCTGGTCTACCGGGCCGTTCTCCCCGCCCCCTGGGACATGGCCATGTCCTTCGGCCTCATCATGCTGGTCCTGGGCCTGGTCTACCGCCTCCTAGGCCCGGTGATGCCCGTTTTGGTCCTCTTCTTCTTCAGCTACAACCTCCACGCCGACCTCTTCCCCGGGGCCTTCAATGGAACCAAGCAGGGGATTGACCTCCTCCTGGGCAAGACCTTCAACGAAACCGAGGCGGGCATCTATGGCCTCATCACCGGGGTCTCCGCCAAGTACCTGGTCTACTTCACCCTGCTTTCCGGCATGATTGGGGCCTTGGGGCTGGGCCGGGTGGTGGCCAACCTGGCCCTGGCCCTGGTGGGCAAGCACCCCGCCACCCCGGGGCGGGTCACAGGGCTCGCCAGCGTCTTCATGGGCATGTTCTCCGGCTCCGGGGCCGCGGACACCCAGTTCGTGGCCGCCCTAACCAAGCCCCTTTACGAGAAGGCGGGTTACCACACCCTCACCGCCGCCGG
Organism: Thermus sp. LT1-2-5; assembly: GCF_040363165.1. Taxonomy (NCBI): domain Bacteria; kingdom Thermotogati; phylum Deinococcota; class Deinococci; order Thermales; family Thermaceae; genus Thermus; species Thermus javaensis. The sequence goes on from NZ_BSRG01000003.1 coordinate 208,634, forward strand.
CCTGGTGGCCACCGCCGGCACCATCGCCCTCATCACCCCCCCGGTCATGGGCTCCATCGCCTTCATCATGGTGGAGATCCTCCAAATCCCCTACCTGAAGGTCATCCTCATGGCCCTGGGGCCCGCCCTCCTTTACCTCACCGCCGTCTTGGCCTTCAACGAGTTCTACTCCCGCAAGGCAGGCCTGCCCCCGGTGGGGGCAGAACTAGGCATGAGCCGCCGGGCCTACGCCTGGCGCTACTCCACCCTCTTCCTTCCCATCCTCCTCATCGTGGCCATGCTCTACCTGGGCTACGAGGTGCGCACCGCCGCCAGCTTGGCCCTGGTCCTCTTCGTCCTCATCGCCTATCTGGATCCCACCTTGAGGCCTAAAGGGCTAGCCCCCATCTTTCAGGGGCTCGCCGAGGGCTTCCGCACCCTCCTCCCCATCGGCACCGCTGTCACCGCTGCCAACCTCATCTTCGCCATGATGGTCATCTCCGGCCTGCCCTCCAAGTTCAGCCAGCTGTTGCAACAGGTTTCCGGGGAAAGCCTCCTCCTCGCCACCCTCATCACTGCCCTCTTCAGCCTGGTCCTGGGCATGGGCGTGCCCCCCACCGCCACCTACGTCCTCACCTCCGCCCTCACCGCCCCCGCCATCATCGCTCTCGCCAAGCAAAACGGCATCCCCGACTCCGCCGCCCTCCTCGCCACCCACATGTTCCTCTTCTACTACGCCGTCCTGGCCGACGTGACCCCGCCTGTGGCCCTATCCGCTTACGCCGCCAGTAGCGTCTTCGGCACTAACCCCTTGCAGACCGGGGTCTACGCCGCCCGGGTAGCCCTTTCCAAGTACCTGGTGGGCTTCTTCTTCCTCCTCTCCTACTCCGGCACCGCCCTCCTCATCGTCCCCGTCCTGGAAAACTCCCCGCCCGGCGAGGCCTGGCCCATGATCCTGGAGCGCTTCCTGGCCGTGGCCGCCGGCATCATCTACCTCTCCGCCTCCGGCGCCGGCTACACCCGGCGGGTCCTTCGGCGTTGGGAGGCGTGGGCCCTAGGAACCCTGGCCGTGCTCCTCTTCGTCCCCCACACCCTCCTCAACCTCCTAGCCTTCCTCCTGGGGCTTGCCTTCTTCACCAAGCCCAGGGCTTGACGGGGACGCGGGAAAGGGCGTAGCGTAGGCCTGGAAAGGGGGTCAAACCTATGAGAACTGTCCTGCTCCTGGTAGCCCTTTTGGGGATGGCCGCGGCCCAGAAACCCCGGGTGGTCATCGCCACCGGTGGGGTGGGCGGGGTGTACTTCTACTACGGCACCACCCTGGCGGAGATCTGGAACAAGGCGGGGGTGGCCGAGGCCCAAGCTATTCAGACCGCAGCCTCCATAGACAACCTCCTCCTCCTGGAAACCCGCACCGGCGGGGGCACCTACTACTGCGGCACCGTCCTCCCCGACTCCGCCTACCTGGCCTACACCGGCCAGCACGAGCGCTTCCGGGAGCGCCCCGCCAAAAGCGCCCGCATCCTCTTCGCCATGTACCCCAACTACCTCCACCTCGTCACCCGGGAAGGAGCCGGCATCCGGGTGGTGCAGGACCTGAAGGGAAAGCGGGTGTCCACCGGGGCTCCGGGCTCGGGCACCGAGGTGGAGGCGCTTTTGGTCCTGCAGGCGGCGGGGCTTAGCCCCAAGGACTTCGCCAAACAGGAGCGCCTGGGGGCGCAGGAAAGCGCCAACGCCCTGGCGGAGGGTAACATCGACGCCTTCTTCTGGTCGGGGGGCCTGCCCACGGGGGCCATCACGGAGCTTTCCGCCGCCTTAGCCCGCAAGGGACAGAGGATTTATCTGGTGCCCATGGACCCTAAGAGCACCGTGGTCCAAACCTTTACCCGCCGCTTTCCTGGCCTGGCGAGCGCTGGGGTGATCCCCAAGAGCGTCTACGGCACCCGGGCCGACACCCCCACCCTCACCTTCTGGAACCTCTTCCTCTGCCCAGAAAGCCTCCCCGCCGAGGCGGCCTACGCCCTCACCAAGGCCACCTTCGAAAACCTCCCCGCCCTGCGCCAAGCGGTGGCCGCCGCCAAGGACACCTCCCCGGAAAACGCCGTACGCTTCGTGGGCGGCACCATCCCCTACCACGAGGGGGCCCTGCGCTACTTCCGCGAGATCGGGGTCCTGAAGTAGGGGCATGCTGGCCTCGAGGCTCTCGGCCCGGCTCCTTGGGAGCTGGGCCTTTTGGCTTTCCCTCCTCCTTCTGGCCGCCTTCCGGGTGGTGGAGGTGGAAAGCCCTAGGGGTAGGGCTCTCCTCCTCCTCACCCCTTGGCAAGAGGGGCGGGTGGAGTTCGTGAACTCGGTGACGGGCCGGCCCGTCCTTTTGGAGTTCCGCCCCCTTTGGGCCTTCCAGGGCTTCCGGGCCTTCACCGACCCCGAGACGGAGGCCTATTACACAGGGGGCGAGTACCCCTGGAACGAGCGCCTGGCCCGGGAACGGCGGAAAGAGCTCCGCTACTGCTCGGAGGTAGGCCTGGCCTTGGCCCTGGGGGGTCGGTGGTTCCAGGTGGCGGGGGGGTGCCTGAGGGTCCGGCTCCTCTGGCCCCCCTAGCGCATCACCTGGGGCACCACCCTTAGGGTGAGGGTCCTCCCCTGGCGGAGGACCTCGAGGACCACCGCCTCCCCTGGCTTCTTCCCGTAGAGCACCTGGCGGAGCTGGGCGATGGAGGTGAGGGGCACCCCGTCGGCCTTTAGGAGCACGTCCCCGTCCACCCCCACCTGCAAGGCCTCCCCGGTGGGAAGCTGGATGTAGGCGAAGCGGCTTGGGGCCCTAAGGCCTGCCCTCGCCGCAGGGCTATTCCGCTCCACCTCCTGCACCATGAGCCCGGTGGCGGGCAAGCCGTACTGCTGCCTCAGCCTTTCCGGGTAGAGGGAAAGGGGAATGAGGGAAACCCCAAGCCGGGGACGGTTGCGGATAATCTCCTCGGCGGTCAGGGTCTTCCCCGCCTTAAGCTCGGGCAGGTACTGCTTCACCAGGTTGATGGGCAGGGCAAACCCCACCCCGGCGAACTGGGCGGCGCCGAACTGGCCCGTGGGGGTGAAGATGGCGGTGTTGATGCCGATGACCTCGCCCCGGGAGTTCAAGAGAGGCCCCCCGGAGTTCCCCGGGTTGATAGCGGCGTCCGTCTGGATCACCTGAGGCACCAAGCCCGTATCGTCCCCGATGGCCCCCGGGTTTTCCCGGATGGCGGAGATGATCCCCTGAGTCACGGTGAACTCCAGCCCAAAGGGGTTGCCCATGGCGATGGCCTTCTGCCCCACCCGAATCCGGTCCGAGTCCCCCAAGACCAAGGGCACGAGCCTATCCTTGGGGGCATCTACCTTAAGCAGAGCCACGTCCAGGGGCGGGGCCGCCCCCACAAGCCGGGCCTGGTACTCCTTGGGGTCGTTGTGGAACTTCACCGTGATGCGGCTCGCCCCCTCCACCACGTGGTAGTTGGTGAGGATGTATCCCTCTTTGTCGATGACGAAGCCCGAGCCCGTCCCCTCTTGGGGCGGCACCTGGAGGAAGGGGGCGAAGAACTCAAAGCCCGGGGGAAGCTGGACCCGTTGCGACTGGGTCACCACGGCCACGTAGACCACCCCGTCCCCGTAGCGCTCCACGATCTCCACGGTGTTCCGCTCGTACTCCAAAAGGCCAGCCTCGGCAGCCGGGGCCTTGGGGGCCTGGGCGCTGGGAGCCTGACTGTTAGAAATCCCCCACCAAAGCACGGCCCCCGCCATGAGGGCCAAGGCCAAGAAACCCACGAAGGAACGACCAAGGTTCATGCCTCACCTCCTCCCTCCACCCTACGCCCCCCCGGTTAGGGGGCGATTAAACAAAGACCACAGTCTTATTGCTGTGGACGACGATCCGATCCTCCAGGTGCCAGCGCACCGCCCGGGCCAGAACCGTGCGCTCCAGTTCCTGGCCAAGCCGCCGCATCTCCGCCACGGAGTGGCGATGGGAAACCCGCACCACGTCCTGCTCGATGATGGGCCCAGCGTCCAGTTCCTCCGTGACGTAATGGGCTGTGGCCCCGATGAGCTTCACGCCCCGCTCATAGGCCTGGCGGTAAGGGTTAGCCCCGGCGAAGGCGGGCAGGAAGGAGTGGTGAATGTTGATGATCCCCATGGGGTAGCGCTCCACAAAGCGGGGCGATAGGATCTGCATGTAGCGGGCCAGGATCACGAGCTCTACCCCTTCCCCTTCCAAAAGGGAAAGGATCCTCTCCTCCGCCGCCTCCTTTCCCCCCGCTTCCACGGGCACGTGGTAGTAGGGAATGCCAAAACGCTCCACCTCCTCCCGGTGGTCGGGGTGGTTGGAGATCACCAACCGCAGGTCCATGGGAAGTTCCCCCACCCGGTAGCGCCAAAGGAGCTCCAAAAGGGCGTGGGCGGGCTTGGAAACCAGAATGGCCGCCCTCTTCCGCTCCGAGGCGTAGGCCATGCGCCAGCGCATGCCAAAGCGCTCCGCCACCACCTCCTGGAAGGCCCGCTCCAGGGCAGGCCGGGAGAGGTCCAGGTGGGGGGTGGTGAAGGCGAGGCGCAGGAAGAAGGTGCCCCCCTCGGGGTCGGTGGAGTGTTGCTGCAACTCCGTGATGTTGGCCCCGTGGGCGTAGAGGAAGCCCGAAACCGCCGCTACGATGCCGGGCCGGTCGGGGCAGGTGACGAGAAGCCTGGCCTCCATGCCCGCTACTATATCCCCATGGAGGCGAACACCCCAGACCTCTCGGACCTGCACCCGGAGGGCGAAACCCTCCCCATGGTCTTCAAAAGCTTCGGCGGCCGGGCCCGGTTCCACGGACGGGTACGGACCGTGAGGGTCCTCGAGGACAACGCCCTGGTGCGGAAGGTCCTGGAGGAGGAGGGCAAGGGCCAGGTGCTCTTCGTGGATGGGGGAGGCTCCTTACGCACCGCCCTCGTGGGCGGCAACCTGGCCCGGCTCGCCTGGGAGCGGGGATGGGCCGGGGTGGTGGTCTATGGGGCGGTGCGGGACGTGGAGGAGCTCAAAGAGGTGCCCATCGGCCTTCTGGCCCTCGCCGCCACCCCCAGGAAAAGCGCCAAAGAGGGAAAGGGAGAGGTGGACGTGCCCCTTAGGGTTCTCGAGGCCCTGGTGCTTCCGGGAAGCTATCTTCTTGCCGACGAGAACGGGATGCTTCTCCTACCCGAGCCCCCTGGCGGCGGCCAAAGCGGCGGATGAGCTCCTCCTCCTTCAAGGCCAGGATCAGGGGCCGCCCGTGGGGGCAGACCCAAGGGGTTTCGCAGGCGAGGAGGGCGTCCAAAAGGGCCTGGCCCTGAACCCGGCCCAAGGGGTGGCCCGCCTTGATGGCGGGGAGGCAGGCCAGGCGGGCCAGAAGGTTCTTGAGGCTCCTGCCTTCCCCCCTCAAGGCCTCCCGGAAAACCTCCGGGAGGAGGAGGGGGTAAGGGTGGAGGAAGGAAGGCGCCCGCAGGAGGCGCACCCTTTGGGGCCCAAAGGGCTCAAAGGCGAAAAGCCCTTCCGCCTCCCCCGGTAGGAGGAGGACCTCCTCCGGGGTGAGCTCCACCAGGACCGGGTAGGGCAAAGGGGCGAGGCCCTCCTCCGCCAAGCGGCGTAGGAATTCTTCATAGAGGATGCGCTCGTGGGCGGCGTGCTGGTCCACCACGTAAAGGGTGTCTCCTCCCTCCGCCAGAAGGTAGCTGTCCCGGAACTGCCCCAAATAGCGGAGCCGGGGAAGCCCGGAGGGCGTGGGCGGGGCCAGGGGGGCGAGGGGCTTGGGCTCGGGGAGCAGCCGGGCCAGGTTCCTCCCCGCCAAGGCCTCCCGGATGGCCTCCTCCACGAAGGCCTCCCCCTCTGGGTCCAAGGCCACCTCCTCCTTCCTGGCGTCCAAGCGAAGGCGATAGAAGCTGGGCGGCAGGGTGAGGTTCAAAACGCCCAGGGGGAAGTGCCCCTCGGGAAGAAGCTCCTTATAGGCCCGCCGCACCGCCTTCAAAAGCCCTGGGGGAAAGGCCACAGGGCGGCCGTTCACCGCAAGGAATAGGGCGTCCTCCCGGGTGCGGGAGGCCTGGGGCCCGGAAAGGAGCCCCCACAGGGCCATCTCCCCCGCTTGCTTCTCCAAGGGGAAAAGCCTCTCCGCCATCACCCGGCCGAAGGCCAGGCGGGCCGCCTCCTTCAGCCCCGCCCCGGGGAAGAGGAGCCTGGCCTCCCCCTCCACGAAGAGGGCCAAGACCAACTGGGGGTGGTGGAGGAGGTAGCGCTTGAGGAGCGCCTGGACCTCCCGCGCCTCCCGCGCCGGGTCCCGGGCCTCCCCCCCGAAGAGGCCCACCACCTCCACCCGGGTACCGGGGGGCGCAGGGACAGGCCGCACCGCCACCTCCTCCCCCCGGGCTAGCAAAAGCCCTCCCCCAAGCTGGTGCCGGGGCCGGGAGCGCAGGCGCAGGGTGGCGGCCTGCCTCAGGGCGTAGAGAGCCTGGCCCCGGAAGCCCAGGGTGCGGATGGCCCTTGGGTCCTGGAGCTTGCTGGTGGAAAAGGGCTCCACGGCCAGGGGAAGCTCTTCAAAAGGGATGCCTTCCCCATCGTCTTCCACCACGAGCCTTTCCAAGCCCCCCCGGAATAGCTCCACCCTAACCCGCCTGGCCCCCGCGTCCAGGGCGTTTTCCAAAAGCTCCCGCACCGCGTCCTTCACGGAGAGGAGCACCTCGCCCTGGGCCAGGAGGCCCTTAAGCTCGGGCGGAAGGGGACGGATCACCCCTTCATGCTACCCAAGGGGGCCCCCAGGGCCAAGGCCTTAAGCTCGTGGAGGAGCTTTAGGGCCTCGAGGGGGGTGAGGCGGTCGGGGTCCAGGGCGAGAAGCCGCCCCAAGACCTCTTCCAAGGCCCCTTCCCGCCGCGCCGCCATGGCCTGGAGGAGGGCCTTGGCCCGCTCCACCACCTCCTTGGGAAGCCCCGCCATCCGGGCCACCTCCACCCCATAGCTCTTGGAGGCGGGCCCGGGGAGGACCTGGTGGTAGAAGACGAGCCCTCCCTCCTCCTCCTTGGCCGCCACGTGGAGGTTCTTAAGGCGGGGCAGGGAGAGGGCGGTGAGCTCGAAATAGTGGGTGGCAAAGAGGGCGTAACACCGCCTTTCGTGCAGGGCCTCCGCCACCGCGGTGGCGATGGCGAGACCGTCCAGGCTGCTGGTGCCCCGCCCCACCTCGTCCAGGAGGACGAGGCTATCCTGGGTGGCCTCCTTGAGGATCAGGGCCACCTCCTCCATCTCCACCATGAAGGTGCTCTTCCCCCCCGCCAGGTCATCCGAGGCCCCGATGCGGGTGAGGATGCGGTCAAAAAGGGGTAGCTCCGCCTCCTCCGCCGGCACGAAGCTCCCCACCTGGGCCAGGAGGGCGATGAGGGCGGTCTGGCGGAGGAAGGTGCTCTTGCCCGCCATGTTGGGCCCCGTGACCAAGACGAGCTCGTGGGCCATCTCCAGGTCGTTGGGCACGAACTCCGTGCGCCTTTCCACCACCGGGTGGCGCCCGCCCCGGATGGAAAGCCGCTCCCCGAAGCGGGGCCTGGTGTAGCCGTGGCGCACCGCCACCTCGGCCAAGGCGGCGTAAACGTCCAGCTCCGCCAGAACCCTGGCCGCCTCCCGCAGGGCCTCCGCCTCCTTCCTGGCCCGTTCCCGCACCGCCCAAAAGACCTCCTCCTCCCGGCGACGGATCAGGGCCTCCAGGCGGTAAAGCTCCCGCTCCTTTTCCTTCATCTCCGGCAGGGTGTAGCGCTGCCGGTCCTTTAGCGTCTGCACCGCCCGGTACTCCTTGGGCACCCGCTCGTAGTAGGGGCGGGTGACCTCGAGGTAGTAGCCGAAGACGGCGTTGTAGCCCACCTTCAGGGTGGGGATGCCGGTGCGCGCCTTTTCCCTCTCCTCCAGCGCCAAGAAGTAGGCCACCCCATCGGCGTGGGCCCGCTTCAAGGCGTCTAGGTCGGGGTCATACCCCTCGCGGATGAGCCCTCCTTCGGAGAGCTTCAAGGGAGGCTCGTCCACCAAGGCCGCCTTCAGCTCCTCCTCCAAAGCCCCCAGGTCGGGAAGGAGCGCCTCCTCGCCCAAAAGGGCTTTGAGCTCCGGCAGGATCTCCAGGCTTCGCCTTAAGGCGGCGAGGTCTCGAGGCCCGGCCCGGCCCAACTCCAACCGGGTGGCCAGCCGCTCCAGGTCGGCAAGGCGGAAAAGAAGGCGCCGCAAAGCCTCCCGCAGGGCCCCCTCCGCCACCAGGCGCTCCACCCGGTCCAGCCTGGCCTCTAAAGGGCCCCGCTCCAGAAGGGGGTGGCGGAGCCAGCTTTGCAGGAGCCTTCGGCCTGGGGCGGTCCGCGTCTCGTCCAAGACGGCGAAGAGGGTGTCCTGGCCCCTCAGGGGCTCAAAGACCTCCAAGGCCCGCAGGGTGGCCTCGGGCAGGCGCACGAAGGCCCCGGGGTCGTAAAAGCGGAAAGGCCGCACGCTCAAGGCCCCGCCCTGGGTGGAGCGGGCGTAGGCGAGAAGCGCCCCCTGGGCCCGCCTTAGGGCCAAGGGGCCTTCCCCTTCCGGGTCAAAGGGAGCCTCGGAGAGCATCACGGGAAAGCGCTTGCGGAACTCCGCCACAAAGGCCTCGTTTTCCCGGAGCTCCGGGGCCAGGAGGACCTCGGCGGGGCGGTGGCGGAATAGCTCGTCGTAGAGGGCGCTTTTTGCCTTCAGAAGGGTTCCCTTGAACTCTCCCGTGGACACGTCCAAAAAGGCCAGGCCCCACCCGTCCCCCGTGGCGATGGCCGCCAGGTAGTTGGCTTCCTTGGGGAGGAGGGTTTCCTGCACCAGGGTTCCCGGGGTGAGGAGTTGGGTCACCTCCCGCCGCACCAGCCCTTCCGCCGCCTCCGCCGGCTCCACCTGGTCCGCCACCGCCAAGCGAAAGCCCATCTTGAGGAGGCGCTCGGCGTAGGCGTCAAAGGCCCGGATGGGGATGCCCGCCATGGGGGTGGTGAAGTCCTTGCTGGTCTTATGGGTGAGGACCAGGCCCAAGGCGCGGGCCAGGCGCTCCGCGTCCTCGCCAAAGCACTCGTAGAAGTCCCCCACCTGGAAGAGGAGGAGGTAGTCGGGGTAGCGGTCCCGGAGCTCCACGTACTGCTGGAGAAGGGGGGGTAGTGGGCCAGGGCCTTCGCCCTTGAGCATGCCCTTCATCTTACTTCCTCCTATACCCTCTTTCCCTCGCCTTCTCCTACCCCTTAGGGATGGGAGCGCAGAGTTTCCTACCCTAACTTGACAGGGGTAAGGTGTGGAGCCTAGACTAGGGGCAACCCGCACAAGGGGACCAATGTCCCCTAGTGTTCCGGAGGTGGGTATGGAAAAGCTTAATCGCCGCACCACCCTTAAGCTCATGGGCCTGGGCGCCGCCTTTCTGGCGGCAGGGGGCCGGGGGTTCGCCCAACAAGCCCCCTCGGCCGACCAACTGGTGAAGGGCAAGGACGCTAAACTCCTTGTCCTCTCCCAACGGCCCATCGTCCTGGAAACCCCCTTTGACCTCCTCGCCAGCCAACCGGAACGCACCCCCAAGGAACTCCTCTACGTGCGCAACAACGTGGACCTTCCCGGCTACAACACCGTGGAAGGGGCGGGCCTCGAGGGCTGGACCCTGGAGGTGGGGGGCCTCGTGGACAAGCCCTTCACCGTAGAGGCCAAGGAGCTCCTCGCCCTCCCCCAGCACGAGGTAACCATGGTCCTCCAGTGTTCGGGCAACGGGCGCTCCCTCTACCAACCTCGCACCTCGGGCAACCCCTGGGGCCGGGGCGGGGTGGGGAACGTCACCTTCCGGGGCGTGCGGCTTATGGACCTCTTGGCCGCCAAGGGAGCCAAGCCCACGGAAAAGGCCCTTTTCATCACCGCTCATGCCAGCCGCCAGGGCAACGCTGCGGAGTTCGTGCGCTCCGTGCCCATCCAGGCCCTGGAGAATGCCCTTCTTGCCCTCGCCATGAACGGGGAACCCCTTCCCGCCGTCCACGGGGGGCCGGTGCGCCTGGTCTTCCCCGGCTACTTCGGGGTGAACAACGTGAAGTGGGTGGTGAAGGTGGAGTTCGCCGAGGCGGAGAACACCACCGCCGAACAGATGCCCCGCTACCGGGTGCCCACCATCCCCAACACCCACCTCCCCTTCCTGCCCCAAGAACCAGGAAGCCGCTACCCCTATAGCTTCACCAACTCCCGCCCCAACTGGCTGGTGAACGTGAATAGCTTTGTCTTCGCTCCCCTCGAGGGCCAAACCGTGGAGGGCCCCTACGTGCGGGTGGAAGGGGTGGCCTTCAACGACGGCATCGTGCCCATCGTGAGCGTGGAGGTTTCCACCAACGGCGGCCGTACCTGGCACCAAGCCGCCCTGGAGCGCACGGGAAAGAGCTACGGCTGGGTGCGCTGGCGGACCACCCTCTACCTCCGCCCGGGGGAGCACGAGGTCATGGCCCGGGCCTGGGACGCCGCTGGCCGGAGCCAACCCCTGGACGGGAACCTGGCTTGGAACGAGCGGGGCTACGAGTACAACGGGGTGATGCGGGTCAGGTTCACCGTGGCCTAAGGGCCTCCCTGTGCGCCTCAGGGTTTTTTGTGGTTCCCACCACTCTACCCCACCGGGGTAAGGAGGATACTTTAGAGCGATGCGTAAATCTTGGCTACTCCCTTCTCTAGCGATCGGCCTGGGCCTCCTGGGGTACCTGGCCCTAGGCCAGCCCACCTTGCCCGAGGGGCCGGGCAAGGAGCTGGTTCTGGCCAAATGCCAGACCTGCCACGACATTGGCCTGGTGGCCCGGGAGCGCCTTTCCCGGGAACGGTGGGACGCCGTCTTGGACGAGATGGCCCTCCAGGGCCTAAAGCTCACCCCAGAGGAGCGCTCGGCCATCCTGGACTACCTGGCCACCTACCTGGGCACCACCCCTCCGCCCCCACCGCCAGCGGCCCCGGAGGCAAAGAAGACGGGCGCCCAAGTCTACACCAACTGCCAGGGGTGCCACGGGCTGCAAGGGGAGGGCAACCCGCCCTTGTTCCCGCCCCTCAAGGGCCACGTGGCCAAGCTTCTTGGGAGCGAAGGGGGGCGAAGCTACCTTCTCCTCGTGGTCCTCTACGGCCTCCAGGGGGAGATCCAGGTGGAGGGGCAGGTTTACAACCAGGTGATGCCCGGCTTCGCTTGGCTCTCCGATGAGGACCTGGCCCTGGTCCTCAACCACCTCCTCTCCTTCGGGGCCCCCGCGGGCATCCTCCCTTACACCCCGGAGGAGGTGAAGGCCGCCCGCGCCACGCCCCTCACCCCCGAGGCGGTCCACGCTCTCCGCCAGAGGCTCAAGCTCCCATGACGGGAAAGGTGCTCTCCCTCCACCTGGGCTTGGGGCAAGGCCTCCCCAAGCCCCGGGTGGAAGCCTTGGAGCTTTTGGCGGGCATCGGCGCCAAGGGGGACCGCCACGCCGGCCTGGACCCTGACCGGGCGGTCCTGGTGGCGGGGGTCGCCGCCTACGAGAAGGCCCGCAAGGCGGGCATAGACCTCCCCTATGGCGCCCTGGGGGAAAACCTCCTTTTGGACTTGGACCCCCACACCCTGCCCCCAGGCACCCAGCTTTGGGTAGGGGAAGCCCTTCTGGAGCTTTCCCAGGTCTGCACGGTGTGCAAGAACCTTTCCCAGTTCGACCTGCGCCTGCCCAAGCTCCTCTACGGGGGGCGGGGGCTTTACGCCCGGGTGCTGGAAAGCGGGGTGGTGCGGGTGGGGGACCCGGTTCTGGTGCGCATCCCCACCCCTTGAAGGCTAAAAACCCCCGGGAAGGGAGCCTATTCCCTCCCGGGGGTTTTGATCCCTACGCCCCCACCAGCCCCGGCACCCGGTAGGCCCAGTAGGCGGGGCGCTCCCCTTTAGGCTCGTTCAGGACCTCGATCCGGCCCTCGAGGCCCGCCTCCACCACCTTCAGCTCCTTGAGGTAGTCCATGAAGCTCTCGGCGTCGCTGAAACCGGTGTCCACCCGGTAGCCCTGGGCCTCCTTGAGCACGGTGAAGCCGTCCCCGCCGGCGGCGATGAAGTTGTTCACCACCACCCGGTAGGTGGCCTCGAGGTCCAAGGGCACGTACCCCCTTTCCGTCTTCACCTCCACCCGCACCACCCGGTCCCCGGCGGGCCGGGAGAGGTCAAAGGCGTAGCGGAGGCCGGAAACCTGCAGGAAGCGCCCCGCCGTCTGCTCCCACTGGGAAACCCCGTTCTCCAGGGCCGCCTTGATCTCCTTCCCCTTGAGGTCCATCACCACCAGGGTGTTGCCGAAGGGGAGCACCTCGTACACCTTGCCCACGGTGATGGGGCCCTTGGGAATGGAGGCGCGGATGCCGCCCCCGTTTTGCAAAGCGATCTGCACCCCGGCGTTCTTGGTCTTCCAGACCATGCCGTCGGCGATGAGGTTGCCCAGGTTGCTCTCCCGCCGGCGCACGATGGCCCTTTCCCCCACCAGGTCCACCTTGGCCTCGGCGATTACCTGCTGCATCAGGGCCAGAACCGGCTGGGCGTAAGCCAAAAGGGCCTCCTTGGCGAAGAAGTCCTCCGGGGAAACCTCCGGGGTCATGAGGAAAGGCTCGCCCTTGTAGGCCACAAGCTCCCCCTTGGCGTCAAAGGTAACCTCCAGGACGCCCACCACCTTGCCCCACTCCCAGGCCTGCACCACCAAGACGTCCTTCCCCTCAGGGTTCTTGACCACCGTGGGGTAGGGCCCGGCGGGGGCCAGTTCCTTGTGGGGGAAGCTCCCCAACAGGGTGTGGGAGTGGCCGCCCACGATGACCTGCACGCCCACCAGCCTGCGGGCCAGCTTGAGGTCCTCGCCGTAGCCCAGGTGGGAGAGGACGAGGATCTTGTTCACTCCCCGGCGCAAAAGCTCGTAGACCGCCTTCTGGGCGCTCTCGTAGGGGTCCAGGAAGTCCACGGTGGGGCCCGGGTTGGCGATCTCCTTGGTGTCGGGGGTGGTGAGACCGATGACCCCCACGCGCTCCCCCCCCACGCTCAGGATGGCGTAGGAGGCGAAAAGCCCCTTGAGCCTGGGCTCCCGGCTGGCGTCCACGTTGGCGGAAACCACCTTGAACCTCGCCCCCTTCAGGAACTCCGCCAAGGGCCCTGGCCCCAGGTCAAACTCGTGGTTCCCCAAGGCCATGACCCGGTAGAGCATCCGGTGCATAAAGTAGCGGTCCGCCAAGCCCCGGTACTGGTTGAAGTAAAGCGTCCCCTGAAAAACGTCCCCCGCGTCCAGGAAGAGGAGGTTCTTGCGGCTTGCCCGCAGGCGGTCAAAAAAGGCCACCCGTTGCGCCACCCCGCCCACCCGCACTTTCTGCCCGGAAAGGGTGAGCTCCATGGGCTCCAGGTGGGCGTGGGTGTCGTTGGTGTGCACCAAGGTCAGGGCAAAGGCCCCTTGGGCCCGCCCCAGGCCAAGCCCCGCAAGCCCCAACGCCGCGCCCGCCTGCAATACGTCCCGCCGCTTTATCCCCTGCGCCATAAGTACCTCCACCCTCAAGTCTAGCCGAGGTCCCTTCAGGGCAAGGTCAAGGGGCCATTCCGGTGCCATTTCAGAGCACCCATGACACAGTATGGGTTGACAGTCTGCACATTTATGCCGTACACTTTGCACAATCCGCCGGGGTTTACCGCACCAAAAAGGGCCACGGCGGACCGAGGAGGAGGAAAATGGCGTACACCAAGGCGGAAATCCTCAAGGCGCTGAAGTCGGAGGGCGTGAAGTTCCTGCGCCTCCAGATCACCGACATCCTGGGCGTGGTGAAGAACGTGGAGGTGCCGGAGTCCCAGTTTGAGAAGGCCCTGGACGGGGAAATCATGTTTGACGGCTCCTCCATCGAAGGCTTCACCCGCATCGAGGAGTCGGACATGCTCCTCCGACCCGACTACAACACCTTCGTCATCCTGCCCGACCTGGTGGAAGACCCCAAGCGGGGCAAGGTGGCCCGGCTCATCTGCGACGTCTACTACCCCGACGGCCGCCCCTTCGAGGGCGACCCCCGGTTCGTGCTCAAGCGGCAGATCGAAAGGCTCAAGAAGCTCGGTTTTGACAACATGTACGCCGGCCCCGAGCCCGAGTTCTTCCTCTTCCTGAGGACCCCCGAGGGCCTCCCCACCACGGAAACCCACGACAAGGCGGGCTACTTTGACCTGGCCCCCGTGGACAAGGGGGAAGAGGCCCGGCGCGACATGGTCAACGCCTTGGTGGCCATGGGCTTTGAGATCGAGGCCTCCCACCACGAGGTGGCCCCGGGGCAGCACGAGATCGACTTCAAGTATGCCGACGCCCTCACCACCGCCGACAACATCGCCACCTTCAAGTGGGTGGTGAAGCGGGTGGCCCTGAACCATGGCCTCCACGCCACCTTCCTGCCCAAGCCCATCCGGGGCATCAACGGTAGCGGCATGCACACCCACCTCTCCCTCTTCAAAAACGGGGAGAACGCCTTCTACGACCCCAAGGCGGAGTACCAGCTCTCCAAGACCGCCCTCCACTTCATCGCCGGGCTTTTGGAGCACGCCGAGGGCATGGTGGCCATCACCAACCCCCTGGTGAACTCCTACAAGCGCCTCACCCCCGGGTACGAGGCCCCCACCAACATCGCCTGGTCCGCCTCCAACCGCTCCGCCATGATCCGCATTCCCGCCCGCCGGGGCGTGGGCACCCGGGCGGAGCTTAGGATGCCCGACCCCTCCGCCAACCCCTACCTAGCCCTGGCGGTCATGGCCGCTGCCGCCATGGACGGGATCGAGCGCAAGCTTCTGCCGCCCCCGCCCATCCAGCGCAACATCTACCAGATGAGCGTACGGGAGCGCCGGAAGCACAAGATCCGCGAGCTCCCGGGTACCTTGCGGGAGGCCCTCGAGGCCCTGAAGAAGGACCCGGTGATCCGCGAGGCCTTGGGAGAACACGTCTACACCCACTTCCTCCAGGCCAAGCAGATGGAGTGGGACGACTACCGGGTCACCGTCCACCAGTGGGAGCTGGACCAGTACCTGGCCACCTACTAGGCCCTTTGCCCCCTACCCGGCCCCCGTACCGGGTGGGGGTTTCTGTATACCTGACCCGTAGGTCAGGCATAAACTTTCCCCGGGGGCATTGACAAATCCCGCTACCCCCCCCGTAGAATAGGGCCGCAACGCGAACGCGTGCCTTTGTGGAGGTGCCTATGAGGAAAATCGGGCTTCTGGTAGCAGGTGTAGCCGCCTTGGGCATGGCCCTGGGCCAGGCCAACGTCATCAAGATCGCCACCCAGTCCCCCCTGTCGGGCCCCCAGGCGGCCTTAGGGGAACAGATCAAGCTGGGGGCGGAGTTGGCCGTGGAAGAGGCCAAGGCCAAGTTCAAGGCCTTGGGCTTTGACCTGGTCCTGGTGCCCTACGATGACCAGGCCAACCCCGACGTGGGCGTGGCCAACGCCAACCGCATCATCAACGACCCCGACATCCTGGGCGTGGTGGGCCACCTGAACTCCGGCGTGGCCATCCCCTCCAGCGAGGTCTACGCCCGGGTGAACCTGGTCATGGTCTCCCCCGCCAACACCAACCCCCGGGTCACGGACCGCCGCCTGCCCAACGTCAACCGCATCTGCGGCCGCGACGACGTGCAGGGACCGGTGGGGGCAGAGTACGCCTTCAACAACATTAAAGTGAAGAACGTCTTCATCATCCACGACAAGACCGCCTACGGCCAGGGCCTGGCGGAGGAGTTCCGCAAGCGGTTTGAAGCCCTGGGTGGGAAGGCGGTGGCCTTCGTGGGCACCGAGGAAACCTCCAACTTTATCCCCATCATCAACCAAATCCGGGGGGCCCGTCCCGTGCCCGAACTCATTTACTTCGGCGGCATCTACAGCCAGGTAGGGCCCTTCTTGAAGCAACTCCGGGAGCGGGGCCTCCGCACCCGGCTCATGGGCGGGGACGGCCTGGACTCCAGCGAGCTGGTGCGCCTGGCAGGAGCCCAGAACGCCGCCGGCACCTTCTACACCACCGTGGCCGGCCCCGTGTCCGCCTTCCCCAAGGCTAGGGCCGTAGCCCAGCGCTTCAAGCAGAAGTACGGCAAGGACATGGAAGGCTTCGGCATCTACGCCTACGACTCCGCTCAGGTGATCCTCACCGCCTTGGAGAGCGCCATCAAGGCGAACGGGGGCAAGAAGCCCACCCGGGAGCAGGTGAGCCAGGAAGTGCGCAAGGTCAAGCTTGAGGGGCTCACCGGTACCATCGAGTTTGACGATAAGGGCGACAACAAGAAGGCCAAGTACTTCGTGATGCAGGTGGCCTCCGGCGGCAACTGGGCCGACAACAAGCTGATCCGCATCATCGAAATGGCGGCCCCGGGCGCCCGGTAAACTAAGACAACACCCTAGAGGGGGTGGCCTGCCGGCCACCCCCTTGGCCCGGAGAAAGGAGGCGCTTTGCTAGAACAGATCCTGGCCCTACTACCCCAGGTGATCTTTGACGGCTTCATCCTGGGCTTCGTCTACGCCATGGTGGCCCTAGGCTACACCATGGTCTACGGCGTCTTGGAGCTCATCAACTTCGCCCACTCGGAGATCTTCATGATCGGAGCGGTGGTGGGGGTGGAGGTCTTCCGCTACCTGGCCCCCCATATGGGAAACGGCTTTCTCCTCCTCTTCCTCGCCCTGGTGCTGGGTGGGGTGGTGGCGGGGATCACCGCCATTTTGGTGGAGCGCTTCGCCTACCGCCCCTTGCGCAAACGGGGCACCACCAACCGCCTCGTCCCCCTCATCACCGCCATCGGGGTTTCCTTTATCCTCCAGGACTTGGTGCGCCTCATTGAGGGGCTTTGGCACAACGAGTTCTTCCTCAGGATGCGCACTGTGGAGGACCTCGAGGGCAGCGTGGAGCTCTTCGGCGGGGCCATCTTCGCCCAGACCAAGTCCTTCATCCTCATGGGGGTTTCCATCCTCATGCTCCTCGGGCTCACCTACCTGGTGAACCGTACCAAGCTGGGGGTGGCCATCCGCGCCGTGGCCCAGGACCTCTCCACGGCAAGCCTCATGGGCATAGACCCCGACCGCATCATCTCCCGCACCTTCCTGATCGGCGGCTCCTTGGGTGGGGTGGCGGGGGTGCTTTTTGCCCTGCAGTACACCACCATCACCCCCTATGTGGGCTTTCTACCCGGCCTTAAGGCCTTCACCGCCGCCGTCTTAGGGGGCATCGGCAACATCCCTGGGGCCATGCTGGGGGGCCTGGTCTTGGGTCAGTTGGAGAACTTCTTCGGCACCTACTTGCCTATCCTGACCAACGGCAACTTCGGCACCGAGTACAAGGACGTGGTGGCCTTCCTCATCCTTATCCTCATCCTGCTCCTTCGGCCCCAAGGGCTTTTGGGGCAGGTGGTCAAGGAGAAAGTATGAGCGCCCTCGCCACGCTTCTCAGCCTGGCCTTTTTGGGCCTCGCCTACCTGGCCCCTGGGGCCCTCACCAACCTCTTCGGCCTGGTGGCCCTGGGAACCACCGCCTTCCTCAAGCTCTCCCCCCAGGCCCGCACCCTGAACCTGGCCCTCCTGACCCTGGCCTTCACCTTAGGGCTCGTGCGCTCGGGGAACACCTTGGGCCTCATCGGCCTCGTGGGCATTCTGGTGGCCCTCACCACCTTGCCCCGCATCCCCACCTGGGTCCGGGGGCTTTTGGGCCTCGCCATCCTTCTCCTTTCCGTGCCCATGGCCGGCTTCGCCAACACCTTCATCTTTGAGCTGGGGATCCAGATCGGCATCTACGCCGCCATGGCCCTGGGGCTCAACGTGGTGGTGGGCATGGCGGGGCTTTTGGACCTGGGCTACGCCGCCTTCTTCGCCGTGGGGGCCTACACCTGGGCCATTTTCGGCTCCGAGCAGGCCAAGAACTTTCTCGCCGGCAACTTTCCCCTCCCGGGGGAGTACATGTACCTCTTCATGCTCATCGCCGTGGCCACCACCGCCCTAACCGGGCTCCTCATCGGCCTTCCCGCCCTGAGGCTACGGGGAGACTACTTGGCCATCGTCACCTTGGGCCTGGGGGAGGTGGTGCGCATCCTGGCCAACAACCTGGACCACCCCATCAACTTCACCAACGGTCCCCAGGGCATCACCCCCGTTCAGCGCCCCCCCATCGACTGGTTCCGGGAACTCATGGGAGCCTTGGGGGTGCGGCTGGACCAGACCACGGACTACCAGCTTTTCTTCTACTTCTTGGTCCTCCTGATGATCGGGCTTGTGGTCCTAGTCAACCTGAACCTGGCCAACTCCCGCTTCGGCCGGGCCTGGGTGGCCATCCGCGAGGACGAGATCGCCGCCCGTTCCATGGGCATTCCCCTCCTGCCCACCAAGCTCCTGGCCTTCATGACCGGGGCCGCCTTCTCCGGGGTCATGGGGGTCATCTTCGCCGCCCAGCGCACCTTCGTGTCCCCCGAGTCCTTCACCCTCCTGGCCTCCATCACCATCTTGGGCATGGTAATCCTGGGCGGCATGGGCTCCATCCCCGGGGCCATCCTGGGGGCGGCGGCCCTCACCATCCTCAACCTGGACATCCTCAAGACCTTCAGCGAGTTCGTGCGCACCAGCCTACCCCAGATCCCAAGCCAGGTGGACCCCGCCAAGTACGAACGGCTGGTCTTCGGCCTTATCCTGGTCTTGATGATGATCTTCCGCCCGGAAGGCCTGATCCCGGAGAAGCGCCACAAGGCGGAGATGGAGGAGGCATGAAGGCCCTGGAGGTACACCACGCCACCAAGCGCTTTGGCGGCCTTGTGGCGGTGAACGACGTGAGCCTCACCGTGAACCAAGGGGAGATCTTTTCCGTCATCGGCCCCAACGGGGCGGGCAAGACCACCTTCTTCAACCTCCTCACGGGCATCTACGCCCCTGACGAGGGAAAGATCCTCCTTTTTGGCAAGGATGTGACCGGCCTTTCCCCCGACCGCATCGCCAAGGAAGGGGTGGGGCGCACCTTCCAGAACATCCGCCTCTTCGGCGCCATGACCGTGCTGGAGAACATCCTGGTGGGCATGCACGTGCACATCCAGGTGCCCTACTTCCACGCCGTCTTCCGCACCCCCCTGGCCCGGCGGGAGGAAAGGCGGGCGGAAGAAGAGGCCAAGCGGCTTCTCCAGTACGTGGGCCTCCTGCACCGCAAGGACGAGCTGGCCAAGAACCTCCCCTACGGGGAGCAGAGGAAGCTGGAGATCGCCCGAGCCCTGGCCCTGAAGCCGCGGCTTCTCCTCCTGGACGAGCCCGCCGCCGGCATGAACCCCAAGGAAACCGAGGAGCTCCAGGCGTTTATCCAGAAGCTCAGGGAGGAGCTTGGCATCACCATCGTCCTCATCGAGCACGACATGCGCCTTGTCATGCGTATCTCTGACCGCATCGCCGTCTTGGAGTACGGCTCCAAGATCGCCGAGGGAACGCCGGAGGAGGTGCGGCAAAACCCCCGGGTCATCGAGGCCTACCTGGGCAAGGGGGCGGCGGGAGGTGCGGCATGAGCCTTCTGGAACTCAAGGGGGTCCACACCTACTACGGCCACATCCACGCCCTAAAGGGCATCTCCCTGCACGTGGAGGAGGGGGAGATCGTAACCCTTATCGGCTCCAACGGGGCGGGAAAGAGCACCACCTTAAGGACCATCAGCGGCCTAGTAAAGCCGAGGCAGGGGGAGGTCCTCTTCCAAGGGAAGGCCATCCACCGCCTCCCCGCGCACCAGATCGTGGCCCTGGGGGTGGGGCACGTGCCCGAGGGGCGGAAGATCTTCCCCCGGCTCACGGTGGAGGAGAACCTGGAGATCGGGGCCTACCTGGAAACGGACCGCAAGGTGGTCCTGGAGCGCAAGGAACAGGTCTTCGCCCTCTTTCCCCGCCTCTACGAGCGCCGGGGCCAGAAGGGGGGGACGCTCTCCGGCGGGGAGCAGCAGATGCTGGCCATCGGCCGGGCCCTGATGCAAAACCCCAGGATCCTCCTCATGGACGAGCCCTCCATGGGCCTGGCCCCAGTGCTGGTGGACTTCATCTTTGAGACCATCCAGAAGCTGAACCGAGAGGGCAAGACCATCCTCCTGGTGGAGCAAAACGCCAGGCTAGCCTTGCAGATCGCCCATAGGGGCTACGTGCTGGCCACGGGGGAGATCACCCTTTCGGGGCCCGCCAAGGCGCTTGCGGAAAACCCCGAGGTGCAAAAGGCCTACCTGGGGGAAGGCTAAGGGGCCCTCGAGGCTTGCGCCCCCCTTGGGGGGCGCTTTATACTTGGTCCGGCACACCCAGGGGAAGGACCCCGGAAAGGAGAACTATGAAGGGAAAAGTTCTACTCGGCCTGTTGGTAGCCTTGGGGCTTGGGCTCGCCCAAAAGACCCTGGTCTTCGGGGCTAACGGGGAGCCGGTGAGCCTCGAGCCCGGCAACATCACCGACGGGATCTCCATCTACGTCCAGCGGCAGATCTACGACACCTTGGTGGATTTCAAACCCGGCTCCACCGAGGTTACCGCTGGCTTGGCCACCAGCTGGTTCAGCTCGCAGGACGGCAAGGTCTGGACCTTCCGCCTGCGGCAAGGTGTGCGCTTCCAAGACGGCACCGAGCTCACCGCCGAGGCGGTGAAGTTTAACGTGGAGCGCTGGTGGGATCCCAAGAACCCCACCCGCATTGACGCCGCCGCCCGCTACGAGATCTGGCCCGAGCTCTTCGGGGGCTTCAAGGGCGACCCCGGCTCCTTGCTAAAGGAAGTCCAGGTGGTGGACAAGTACACCGTGCGCTTTGTCCTGACCCAACCCTTCCCCGCCTTCCCCGCCGCTATCGGCTCGGGGTACTTCGGCATCGCCAGCCCCGCAGCCATCCAAAAGGACGGGGCCAAGTACGGCTCCCCCACGGGGAGCGCCGTGGGCACCGGGCCTTTCCGGCTGGTGGAGTGGCGGCCCGGGGAGCAGATCGTCCTGGAGAAGAACCCCAACTACTGGAAGAAGGGGTTCCCCAAGGTGGACCGCGTGGTCTTCCGGGTGATCAAGGACCCCGCCGCCCGGCTGGCGGCTCTAAAGGCGGGGACCATCGACTTCACCACGGATATCCCCCCTGCCAACCTCAAGGACATCGAGGGAGACAAGAACCTGGATGCGGTCTTCCGCCCCTCCTTCAACGTGGGCTACCTGGCGCTCAACCCCGCCCACAAACCCCTCTCCGATCCCCGGGTGCGGCAGGCCATCGCCATGGCCATCAACAAAAAGGCCATCGTCCAGGCCTTCTGGGGCAAGTTAGGCCTCACGGACGGCCACTTCACCCCGCCTTCCATGAAGGCTTTCCAGTCCCCCAAGGTCACGGACTACGAGTTCAACCCGCAAAAGGCCAAGGCCTTGTTGGCGGAGGCCGGCTACCCCAACGGGTTTGACCTGGAGCTTTGGTACATGCCCGTTTCCCGGCCCTACTTCCCCACCCCCAAGGAGATCGCCGAGGCCATGGCCGCCGACCTTTCCGCCCTGGGCATCCGGGTGAAGCTCCAGACCAAGGACTGGGCCAGCTACCTGGCGGACCGCAAACAGGCCCCGGGCTTCCAGGCCTACATGCTGGGCTGGACGGGGGACTATGGCGACCCGCAGAACTTCTACGACCCCCACTTCGCTTGTCCCATCGCCGATTTGTTCGACAGCGCCGGCAAGCCTCTTTGCGCGAAGGAGCTGGGCGACCTCCTTACCAAGGCAGCTACCACACCCAACCCAGAGGAGCGCAAGCGGCTTTACCAGCAAGCGGACGAGCTCACCTTCAACCTAGCCCTGCGCATCCCTATCGTTCACTCTCAACCCCTCCTTGCCAAGCGGAAGAACATCGTGGGTTGGGTGCCAAGCCCCTTGGGCTCCGAGTCCTTTGAGACCATTGAGAAGCGCTAAGCGCTTCGCCCCCGGGCCCCCTTCGGGGGGTCCGGGCTTTTTGAGGCGGAAAAATGGGGAGCTACATTGTCCGACGACTTTTGGGCCTTGTTCCCGTGCTCTTTGGCATCACCCTCTTGGTCTTCCTCTTCCTTCAGCTCATCCCCGGGGACCCCGCCCAGGCCATCCTGGGGGAGCGGGGGACCCCGGAGCAGCTCGCCGCCTTGCGGGAAAAACTCGGGCTTAACCGGCCCCTCTACGTCCAGTACCTCACCTTCGTACGTAACGTCCTCACCGGGGACCTGGGCACGAGCGCTGTGTCCACCATCCCCGTGGCCGAGGAGCTCAAACGGCGCTGGCCCGCCACCTTTGAGCTGGCCTTGGCCGCCACCTTGGTGGCGGTGGTCCTGGGCATCCCCGTGGGCACCCTGGCGGCGGTGCGGAAGAACAGCCTTTTGGACACCCTTTCCATGAGCCTTTCCCTGGTGGGGGTGTCCATGCCCGTTTTCTGGCTGGGCCTCCTGCTGGTCTACCTCTTCGCCGTGAACCTGCACTGGCTGCCCACCGGGGGGCGGCTTTCCACCGACTTGGCCATTGACTTTCGCCCCATCACGGGCTTTCTCCTCCTAGACGGGCTTTTGACAGGGCAGCCTCAGGTGCTGGGCGATGCGCTCAAACACCTGATCCTCCCCGCCTTGACCCTGGGCACCATCCCCTTGGCCATTCTCACCCGCATCACCCGGAGCGCCATGCTGGAGGTGCTTTCCCAGGATTACGTGCGCACTGCCCGGGCCAAGGGCCTCGCCGAGCGGCAGGTCATCCTCAAACACGCCCTGAAGAATGCCCTTCTCCCAGTAGTGACCATCATCGGCCTACAGTTCGGGACCCTTTTGGGTGGGGCCATCCTTACGGAAACCATCTTCTCTTGGCCCGGCATCGGCTCGTACATCTACGAGGGCATCCTCAACCGCGACTACCCCGTGGTGCAGGCCGGGGTCCTAGTGGTGGCCACCGCCTTCGTCCTGGTCAACCTCCTGGTGGACCTATCCTACGCCCTCTTGGACCCTCGCATCCAGTATCGGTGAAGCCATGGAAACCCCAACCCGTCAAGCCTTTCGCCGCTTTCTGAAGTCCCCCTCCGGCAAGGTGGGCCTCGGCCTCACCCTGGCCCTGGTCCTGCTGGCGCTCCTCGTGCCCTTCCTCCTCCCATACGACCCCAGCACCGACCGGGACTACTTAAACCGGCTGAAACCGCCGAGCCTCGAGCACCCCTTCGGCACCGACCACCTGGGCCGGGACGTCTTCACCCGGGTGCTCCACGGAAGCCGCATCTCCTTGCAGGTGGGGCTGGTTTCCGTGAGCATCGGGCTTGTCTTGGGAACCCTCTTGGGGCTTCTGGCCGGGTTCTATCGGGGCCGCACCGAGCTTTTCATCGGCTGGCTAGCCGATCTCCTCTTGGCCTTTCCCGGAACGCTTCTGGCCATCGCCATCGTGGCAGTTTCCGGACCAAGTCTGCAAAACGCCATGTTGGCCATCGGCATCGTCCAGGTGCCGGTGTACATCCGCCTGGCCCGCTCCATGGTCCTTTCCCTGCGGGAACAGGACTTCGTGCAGGCCGCCTTCGCCTTGGGGGCGGGAAACGGGCGGATCCTCTTCCGCCACATCCTTCCCGGAACCCTGCCGCCTCTGGTGGTCCAGGCCACGCTTTCCATCGGGACGGCGACCCTCGAGGCCGCCGCCTTGGGCTTCTTGGGCCTCGGGGCCCAACCCCCGGCCCCGGAGTGGGGCGCCATGATCGCCGACAGCTTCAAGGGGGGCTACGCCATGAACGCCCCCTGGACCATGCTCTTCCCCGGCCTTTTCATCATGCTCACCGTGCTGGCCTTCAACCTCCTGGGCGATGGCCTCAGGGACGCCCTGGACCCCCGGAGCCGCTAAAGAAAGCTTTAAAGGCCGGGGCCTATCCCCCGGGTATTATGGGAGCATGAGGAAAAGCCTTTTGCTCCTCCTCGTCCTGCCCCTCCTCGCCGCCTGCGAGGTGCTTCAGGGCTCGGGCTACCGGGTGGCCGAGGCCCAGCTCCTCTTCCCCGAGGCCACGGAGCGCTGGACCTACTTTTACGGGGAGCCCAGGGACGTGCGCCTGGGGGAAAAGGTCCTCCGCCTGGAAAAGGCGCCGGGAGAAAGCCTGTTGGGGGTACCAGGGGCGCTTTGGGTGGGGGGGAACCCCTTCTTGCGGGAGGTGGGCCCGGCCTTGAGGCCCCTGGCGGAGGCGGTGCGGGGCATAGGGGGAAGCCTCGTGGAGGTGCGGGCCCAAGCCGCCCTGCGGGCCACCTGGCTCTACGATGGGGTGGGCTGGGTGCGCCTCACGGGAAGCCTAAGGGAAGGGGAACGGCGAAGCCTGGTCCAGCCCACGACCTACCTCACCCCGGACCTTTACGCCTTTACCGGGGCGGAAACCCAGGTCCTCCTGCGGGAGGTGTTGGCCCGCCGGGGCGGGCGGCAGGTGGTGGTCTTCGAGCTTCAGGAGCCCGTCCTCAAGCCCCTCAACCTGGACCCGGCCCCCGATGGCTACCGGGTGGGTGCGCTTTTGGTCCAGTACGGGCTTAGGCTGGAGGCGGTGAGCCCCCCCGCCCCCCTCTACCGGATCCTGGACCGGGGCACTCAGGCCGCCTACCAGGAGGTGGAGCCCAAGGCCTTCCTGGCCAACAACCCCACCCGCTTCGCCGAGGTCTGGAGCCTGGTGGTGGCAAACCGCATCCCCCGCCCCCCCGCCCCCAACGCGGATTTCCGCACCCGGAGCGTGGCCGCCTTTTTCTGGGGTCTAAAGCCCACCGGGGGGTATGGCCTCGAGGTGGCCGGGGTCACCTACGCCGGGGATACCGCCCGGGTGGTCCTGAACCTTATCTCCCCCAGGCCCGGGGCCATCGTCACCCAGGCCCTCACCAGCCCTTACGTCCTCCTGGAGCTCCAGCGGGTACGGCGGGTGGTCTTCGCCGACCCCTCGGGGCAGATCCTGGCGGAGGCTAGGGAATGAGCCGCCCCCGCAACGCCCCCACCAGGTAGAGCGAGCCCGTGCAGAGGAGGGGTAGGCCGTCTTCCTTAGCCGCCTCCACCCCGTGCCCAAGCGCCTCCCAAGGGTCCTCGAAGAAGGGCGCCCCCAGCTCCGGCCCCAAGGCCCCCTCCCCCGCCCGGGCGTAGCGCACCGTGCGGGCTTTGGGCAGGAGGTGGGCCAAGACCCCTTTTACGTCCTTGCGGGGAAAGGCCCCGAAGAGGAGGTGGTAGGCGGAAAACTCCCGGGCCAGGGCCTGGGCCGCAGGGGGGTTGTGGGCCCCGTCCAGGTAGACCTCTACCCCTTCCACCAGGAAGCGCTCCAGCCGCCCCGGGTTCCGGGCCTCCCGAAGCCCCTGGGCGATGGCCTCCTCGGGAAAGCCCAGAAGCCTTAAGGCGGCGGCGGCGAGCCGGGCGTTTTCCTCCTGGAAGGCGCCCTTAAGGGCCGGGGGAGTGGGAAGGGCGAAGAGGGGGTCCTCGAGGTCCAGGACGTAAAGCGGGGCTCCCTTAGCCTGCGCCACCTCCCGGGCCACCTCCAACCCCACCCCCCTGGCCCCCGTGACCACGGGCACCCCTTCCCGGAAGGCCCCCGCCTTTTCCCGGGCCACCGCCTCCAGGCTTCCTCCCAAGGCCTCCAGGTGGTCCTCCCCCACGTTGGTGAGCACGGTGAGGGCCACCCGGGCCAGGGCGTGGGTGGCGTCCTTCTCCCCCCCTACCCCCGCCTCCACCGCCGCCAGGGCCACCCCCTTTTCCCGGAAGTGGTGGAAGGCCAAGGCGGTGGCCAGGTCAAAAAACCCGGGGGGCTCGAGGAAGCGCTCCCCCTGGGCCCAGGCCACGAAGCGCACCACCTCCGCCTCAGGGATAAGGCCCAGGTGGGTGCGGATCCTTTCCCGGAAGTCCCAAAGGTGGGGGCTGGTGTAGGCGCCGTAGGCCAGACCCTGGGCCCGGAAGGCGGCCTCGAGGTAGGCCACCACGCTCCCCTTACCGTTGGTGCCCAGGACGTGCACCGCGGCGAAGTCCCTTTCCGGGTGGCCCAGGCGCTCCAGGAGGGCCTTAACCCTAGCGGTTCCCCGCTCCCCTTGGCGCCTCCTTCCGTAAAGCCAGTCCAGGGCCTCTGGGTAGTCCATCACCCTTGCGCGTACTGAAGGCGGTAGAGGGTGGCGTAGTAGCCCCCTCGGGCGAGAAGGGCCTCGTGGGTCCCCTCCTCCACCAGCCGACCCTTGCGGAAAACCAGGATGCGGTCCACCTTGCGGATGGTGGAGAGCCGATGGGCGATGAGGATGGAGGTCCTCCCCTCCATGGCCCTATAGAGAGCCTCCTGCAAGCGCTTTTCCGTTTCCGAGTCCACATTGGCCGTGGCCTCGTCCAGGATGAGGAGGATGTCAGGGCTGGCCAGGAGGGCCCGCACCAGGGCCAGAAGCTGCTTCTCCCCCGTGGAAAGCCCCGCCCCCCTTTCCCCCACCTGGGTGCGGTAGCCCTGGGGCAGGCGCAGGATCGCCTCGTGCACGCCCAGGAACTTGGCCACCTCCACCACCCTTTCCTCCGGAACCTCCTCCTGGAAGAGCCGGAGGTTGTCTAAAATGGTGCCGGAGAAGAGGAAGGGGTCTTGCAGGACGATGCCGATATGCCGCCTGAGCTCCTCCTGGCGGTAGCAACGCACGTCCTCCCCATCCAAGAGGACCTGCCCCCTTTGCGGGTCGTAGAAGCGGGCGATGAGGCTCACCACGCTGGTCTTCCCCGCCCCCGTGGCCCCCACCAAGGCCACCTTCTCCCCCGGGCGGATGCGGAAGGAAACCCCCCTCAAGACCCAGTCCTCCTCCTGAGGCTCCACCCCCTTGGGGGTGTAGGCGAACCAGACGTCCCGGAAGGCCACCTCGCCCCGGAAACGGCGGATGGGCTTGGGGTTTTCCGGGTCCTTCAGCTCTTCCTCCGTGTCCAAGACCCCGAAGATGCGCTCGGCGCTGGCCATGGCCCCCTGGAAGAGGTTGAACTTGTCGGAAAGGTCCTGCAGGGGTTGGAAGAGCTGCCGGGTGTAGTCCACGAAGGCCACCAGAAGGCCCAAGGAGGCCGCTCCCCGCACCACCTCCCCCCCGCCCACGTAGAGGAGGCCCGCCACCGCCAAATCCCCCAGGAAGCCCACCACGGGGAAGAAGAGGGCGAACCAGCGCACGATCTCCACCCAGGCCTGGAGGAGGTCGCGGCTTAGGCGGTCGAACTTCTCCTCCCGCTCCTTCTCCTTCACGAAGAGCTGGATGGTTTCCACCCCGGAGAGGTTTTCCTGCAAGGCGGCGTTCACCCGGGCCAGGCGCAGGCGCATCTCCCGGTAAGCGAAGCGCATGCCGTTCCTAACCCAAAGCGTCACCCAAAGGAGGATGGGCACCACCAGAAGGACCACCAGGGTGAGCTTGGGGCTCAGGACGAGCATGAAGCCGAGAAGGCCAAAGAGGGTGAAGAAGTCGGCGATCACCCCCACCAGCCCCCCGGTGATGAACTGGTTGATGGCGTCCACGTCCGAGGTGATGCGGGTCATGAGCCGGCCCACGGGGTTTCGGTCGTAAAAGCCCGGGTGGAGGCGCATGAGCTTGGCGAAAAGGGCGCTTCGGAGGTCAAAGAGCACCCTTTGCCCCACCCACTGGATGAGGTAGGTCTGCCCATAGGTGGCGGCGAAGTTCACCCCCCGCACCAGCAAAAAGCCCAGGCTCACCCAAAGGAGAAGGGCAAAGCGCTCGGAAAGGGGCTTGGCCTCCTTGGGAAGGAGGGCCCCGTCAATGGCCCACTTGAAGAAGAGGGGGGTGAGGGCGGCGGTGAGGGTGGTGAGGAGGAGGAAAAGGAGGGCCAAGGCCACCTGCAGGCGATAGGGGCGAACGTAAGTCAGGATGCGGGCGAAAAGAACCCGGTCAAAGGCCTTGGTGTAGGCGTCCTCCTGGGTCATTCCTCCACCTCCTTTTCCATGCGCTGGATGCGGTCCAGCTCCGCATAAATCCCCCCGGCCTCGAGGAGGCTTTCGTGGGTACCCTCCTCCACGATCCTCCCCTCCTCCAAAACCACGATCCAGTCCGCATGGCGCAAGGTGGCGGTGCGGTGGGAGATGAGGAAGGTGGTCTGTTTGCCCAAAACCCCCTTCAGGCCCTCCAGGATCTTCGCCTCCGTTTCCGTGTCCACAGCGCTCAAGGCGTCATCCAGGATGAGGATTTTGGGGCGTTTGGCCAGGGCCCGGGCCAGGGCCACCCGCTGGCGTTGCCCCCCGGAAAGGGTCACCCCCCGCTCCCCCAACACGGTTTCGTAACCCCTCGGGAACGAGAGGATCTCCTCGTGGATCCCAGCGAGCCTCGCCGCCCACTCCACCCGCTCCCGGTCCAGCTTTTCCAGCCCGAAGGCGATGTTCTCGAGGAGAGTTTCGCTAAAGAGGAAAGGCTCCTGAGGCGCCACCCCCACCGCCTTCCTGAGAGCGGCCAGGGGAATGCGCCGCACCTCGTACCCCCCCACGTACACCTTCCCCTCCGTGGGGTCCAAAAGCCTGGGCACCAAGGCCACCATGAGGCTCTTCCCCGCCCCGGTACGGCCGGTGATGCCCAGGGTCATACCCTCGGGCACCGTTAGGGTGAGGTCTTTTAGAAGCCAGCGCCCCCCAAGCCGAAGCCCCACCCCCTCAAAGCGTACCTCCCCCGTGAGGTCCTCCTCCTTAAGGGGCAAAGGGTCTTGGTCCTGGATGGCGGGCTCCTGGTCTAAAAGCTCCAAAAGCCTCTTCAGGCTGGTAAGGCCCCGCTGGTACATGGCCAGGACCCAGCCGAGCCCCAGGATGGGCCAGGTGAGCTGGGCCAAATAGGCGTTAAACTGCACCAACTCCCCCACGGAAAGCTCCCCTCGCACCACCATCCTGCCCCCCACCCAGAGCACCGTGAGAAAGGCGAAGCCCATAAGAAACCCCAAAAGGGCCTGCATAGGGCCCTCTACCCGGGCCAGGGCTAGGCTCCTTTGCATGTAAATCCGGTTCAGGTCCTGGAAGCGGGCTAGCATCCGGCCTTCCAGGGCGTAGCCCTTCACCACCCGGATGCCGCTAAAGGCCTCCTGACTCAGGGTGCTGATGGCGTCAAAGGCCTCCTGGGCCTCGCGGTAGCGGCGATCCACCAAGCGGAGCAGGTAGAACATGAAGAGGGCGATGGTGGGCAAAATCAGGGTGAGGTAGAAGGCGAGGCGAAGGTCCACGGTGTACATGGAGAAAAAGGCCAGGAGGACCAAGAAGGAAAGCCGGCTTCCCATCATGATGCCTGGGCCCACCATCTCCCGCACGGCCGAAAGGTCGGTGTTCAGGCGGTTCATGAGGTCCCCCACCCGGGTTTTCTGGTAGAAGGAGCGGTCCAGGCGGAGGAGGTGGTGAAAGAGGTCCTTCCGCAGGTCGTACTCCACCCGGCGGCTCGCCACCACCGCCAGGCGGCGCATGAAGTAGGAAAGGAGGGCGGTAAGCCCCGCCGAGGCCAGGAGCAAGAGGGCGTAGCGCCCATAGGGGCCGCCGTGCCCCAAAGCGTCCACAGCCAAGCGCAAAAAATAGGGCCCCAGGACGAAAAAGAAGATGGAAAGGAGGCCCAAGAAAACACCCAGGGTGTACCGGAAGCGGTAAGGGTAAAGGTAAGGGAGGAGGCGGCGCAGGGGGGAAGCTGACCCACCGGTCATGTCCTTGAGTCTACCGCAAACGCCAAACCCCCTCTGGGGGAAAACCCCTAAACCCCCATCTCTGACTTGAGGGCCCTTAGGCTTTCCGTCCAGTCCTCCCCCAGGGTGACGAGGCGGTGGGGCTTGGCCAGCCTGCGGGCCGCCCGGCGCAAGAGGCCCGGGATGGGCGGGCAGGCGTAGGAAACCACCAGAAGCAGGCCCTTCACCCGGCCCAGGCGGTGGAGGTAGTGGACCATGCCCACAAGCTCCTTGTCCGTGGGCAGGTCCATGGGAAGGAGCTTATCCCCCTCCTCCCGGAGCTTTTCCGGGGGTAGGTCGGGGAAGAAGGGCAGTAGGTCTACTGCCGCCAAGGCCTTCCGCACCGCTTCCCGGAAGCCCTCGTCCTCCAGGAGGTAGGGCTGGGCCACCACCCCCACGCTCCCCGGGGGGGACTTAAGGGGAGGAGGAGGCTTGAGGAGGCTTTTGGCCCGGTCCAAGGCCCGGCCCACCAGCATGGGGTTTTGCGTGAGGATCTGCCCCACCTCCCCGGCGCGGCCCAACACCTTGGGCGAAAGCTCCGCCGGCACCTTGAGCACGGGGGGAAGCCCAGGGAAGTAGCGGAGGAGGGTGGCCTCCAGGTCCAAAAGCCACGGGCACTGCCCCCCGCCCCTCTCCGACTCCACCCCGCCCTGGAGGTCAGGGAGGAGGAGGTAGTCCACGCCCTGAGCCTTCAGGGCCTCCACCTGGGCTAGAAGCCCCTGGACGGGAAGGCAGTAGGGCTGGCGCAGGTCGGGCGCCGCCTTGGCCTGCACCACCTCCACTCCCAGCGCCTCCAAGTACGCCTCCCAGAAGCCCAGGTACCGCCGGGAGAGGAAGCCTGAAAGGACGCCCACGCGCATACGCTCTATCCTACGCCAAGGGCTTTAAGAAAGGCCAGGAGAACGGTGCGCCCCTCCCAGAGGCTTTGAGGCAAGACCCACTCCTCCCGGGTGTGGGCCCCGCCGCCCCGGTAAACGCCGAGGGCCAGGGCGGGGATGCCCTGTTCGATGGCGGCGCTGGCGTCGGTGGAGCCGGGCTGGAACAGGGGCCTTTCCCCAATGGCGGCTAAAGCCTCCTCCGCCGCCCGCAAGAGCCCCAAGGTGGCGGTGGCGCCCGCAGGCCTTTGGCCGAGCTCCTCCCAGGAAAGCTCCACCCGGTGGCGCCGGGCCGCTTCCGCCACCAGGGTCTGCACCTTTTGCGCCACACTTTGCAACACCAGGGAATCGGGGGAGCGCACCTCTAAAAGGACTTCCGCCTCCTTTGGGATGGCGTTCACCGCCTCCCCTCCCTTGAGGCCGCTGGCGTTCAGGCTAGCCTCGAGGCCCGCCACCAAGGGAGGAAGCCCCGCCAAGGCCTCCGCCAGGGCGAAGACGGGGTTGGGGCTCCCCCGGTCCCCCCAGGCGTGCCCCCCGGGGCCCACCAACCGGACCCTTAGGCGCACCGAGCCCAGGGCCTGGTCCACCACCCCGGGCAGGTAGCCGTCCACCGCCACCACCACCTCCGGCCTCAAGGCCGCCACCAAGGCCCGGGCCCCCTTGAGGTTGCCTAGACCCTCCTCCCCCACGGTGAAGCCCCGCACCACCCCAGGGAGGGGGGGAAGGGAGAGGAGGACCGCCACCCCCGCGGAGTTGTCCCCCACCCCGGGCCCATAGAGCCGCTCCCCCACCCGCCTGGGCGGGACGGGGGGCAAAACGGTGTCCAGGTGGGCGAGGAGAAGGATCCCCCCCTCCCCCGCCCACACATTTCCCAGGCCATCCCGCTGCGCCCCGGGAAGGTGGCGGGCCACATACTCCCCCCGCGCCGCCTCCCCCGCCAAGGGGGCTAGCTCCAGGAGGTGGCGCACCGGGTCCACTACTCTTCCGGCTCGGGCTGGGCCAGCCCCTCGCGGATGGCGTAGAGGGCCGCCTGGGTGCGGTTATTCAGGTGGAGCTTTTGGAAGATCTCGGAAAGGCGGTTGCGCACCGTCTTCTCGGAAAGGCCCAGCTCAGCGGCGATCTCCAGGTTGGTGTAGCCCTGGGCCACCAGCTTGAGGATCTGCACCTCCCGCTCGGAAAGCTCGGCGTGCAAGGGAGCCTGCGCCTCCTTCTTGGCCCGGAAGTCCTGGATGATGCGCCCCGCCAGCTCTGCATCCAAAAGCACCTCCCCGGCGTGCACCCGGCGGATGGCCCCGATGAGCTCCTGCGCGTCCGTGTCCTTCAGGAGGTACCCCCGAGCCCCCGCCTTCACCGCCTCAAACACGTAGGCATCTTGGCGGTACATGGTGAGCATGATGACCTTGGCCTCGGGCCACTCCTTGAGGATGGCCTGGGTGGCCTGCACCCCGTCCAACCCCGGCATCTGGATGTCCATCAGGATCACGTCGGGCTTGGCCTCGAGGGCGTGCCGCAGGGCCTCCCAGCCGTCCTTGGCCTCCCCCACCACCCGAAAATCCCCTTCCGCTTCCAAGAGGCTCTTTAGCCCTTGGCGGAAAAGGGCATGGTCGTCTGCCAAAAGCACCCGGATCACCCCTCCATCTTAGCGCTCCTTGGCCATCTGGTATGGTAAAAGGATGCGGGTGCGCGTGGAAAAACTCGTCCCGGGAGGCTTTGGCCTCGCCCGCACGGAGGAAGGGGCCGTCCTGGTCAAGGGGGCCCTGCCGGGGGAGGTGGTGCAGGGAAGGCCGGTGCGGCGCAAGGGGGCCCTTTTTCTGGAAGATGTGGAACTCCTGGAACCCCACCCCGAGCGCTACCCTCACCCCCTCCCCCCCTCCGCCGACCTGCCCTTGGCCTACGAGGCCCAGCTCCCCCTCAAGCAAGCCCTGGTGCAAGACGCCCTGGAGCGCATCGCCAAACTCCAAGCCCCCCTCCTTCCCATCCACCCCTCCCCAAGGGCCCTCGGTTACCGCACCGCCGCCCAGTACGCCCGCCACCCCTTGGGGGGCTTGGCCTACCGCCTGCCCGAAAGCCACGCCCTTTATCCCCTGGAGGAAGACCCCCTGGTGGCCGAGCCCCTGGCCTGGGCCTTCCAGCTCCTTCGCACCTGGCCCCTGCCCGTGGAGGAGGTGGTCCTCAGGGGAAGCCTTTTGGAGGGGAAGGTGCTCCTTGGGCTCATCGGGGGAAGCCTCGAGGCCCTAAAGCGCCCGGCCAAGGCCCTGGTGAAGGAGGGCTTTGCCGGGGTGGTCTTCGGGGAACCTTCCCCCAAGGGGCGCTTCCGCGGCCGGGTCACGCCCCTCCACGGGGAAAGAACGCTTCTGGAGCGCTTCGGCCCCCTCACCGCCACGGTGAGCGTGGAAAGCTTCAGCCAGGTGAACCCCTTGGCGGCGGGGGACCTCTTGGCCGAGGCGGGGGGGCTTGTCCAGGGGGGGAAGCGGGCCTTGGAGCTTTACGCCGGAAGCGGCCTCCTCTCCCTCCTCCTCGCCCCCCGCTACGGGGAGGTGGTGGCAGTAGAGGTGAGCAAGGAGGCGGTGCGGCGGGGCGAGGCGGACCGGAAGCGGCTTG
Source organism: Thermus sp. LT1-2-5 (assembly GCF_040363165.1). Lineage (NCBI taxonomy): Bacteria > Thermotogati > Deinococcota > Deinococci > Thermales > Thermaceae > Thermus > Thermus javaensis. Next base: position 241,681 of record NZ_BSRG01000003.1, read on the forward strand.
GGGTGGAAAACCTCCGCTTCCACCGGGGGGACGTGCGGGAGGCCACCCGGTTTGGCCGCTTTGACCTGGTGGTGGTGGACCCACCCCGCGCCGGGCTCACCCCGGAGGTGCGGGCCTACCTTTTGGAAAGCCGGCCTAGGGAGATCCTCTACCTCGCCTGCGACCCCGCCACCTGGGCCCGGGACGTGGGCGCATTGGCGCAAGGGGGGTACCGCCTGGCCTTCGTGCGGCCCTATGACTTCTTCCCCTTCACCCACCACGTGGAGGTCCTCTCCCTGCTCCAGCTAGGGTAGGGGCAGCCCCTGAAAAAAGGGAGCGGGGTCCACGGGCACCCCCTGAAGGCGCACCTCGAGGTGAAGGTGGGGCCCGGTGGAAAGCCCCGTGCTCCCCAAAAGCCCCAACACCTGCCCCGCCCGCACCCTTTCCCCCTCCCGCACCCTCCGCTCCGCCAGGTGCCAGTACCCGGTGCAAAGCCCCATCCCGTGGGCCAGGACCACGGCCTCGCCCCGCACGCCAAGCCTTTGGGAAAGGACCACCACCCCTTCCGCCACCGCCCGCACCGGGGTGCCCAAAGGAGCGACCAGGTCCAGGCCCTCGTGGTAGGAGGTAAAGAGGTCCCCGTAGCGCCGCCGGGTGCCGAAGGGGCTCGTGACCCTGGCCCCTGCCATGGGGAAGAGAAACGCCCCGGCCAAGAGGGGCCCTTCCCTGGGGCAGGCGGCCACCACCCGCTTTCGCTCCGCCTTTGCCTCCGGGTCCTGAAGGAGAGCCTTTAGGCCCGGGCTCAAGGCCAGGGTTTCCTGGCCGTATTCCCCCGGGAGGACCGCCAGGGTCAAAAGGGCTTCCTCCCCCTCCAAACGAAGGCGCAAGGGGTACTTCCCCGGCGCCGCCAAGGCCCCCACCGCCAGGAGGCCCCAAAGCCCACGGGGGCCGGGCACGAGGGGGTAGCGCACCCCCAGGAACTCCGCCTCCCCCCTGGCGTAGCCTTTCACCCGAAGGCCGAAGGCCCGCCCCTGCACCGGGGGCCAAAAGAAGGCCCTGCCCCGGGGAAGGAAAGCCTCCTGCCCCCCCACCCAGAGCACCTGGCCTACCCGGATGCGGTTGGGGTCCTTTAGGCCGTTGAGGCGGGTCAGGGCTTCCACCGTGGTGCCGTAGCGCCTGGCGATCCCGTAAAGGGTTTCCCCCGGGGCCACGGTGTGGGTCTGGGCCCAGGCAACCAGGAACAAGAAGGCCAAAGGGAGGAAGCGGAGCATGGCCTTATGCTAATAGGGAGCCCTATGGTCCTGATCCTAAACGGCCCCAACCTGAACCTTTTGGGAATGCGGGAGCCCGAGATCTACGGCCGCACCACCTTGGAGGAGCTGGAGGCGCTTTGCGAGGCCTGGGGAGCGGAGCTCGGCCTCGGGGTGGCTTTCCGCCAGAGCAACTACGAAGGCCAGCTCATCGATTGGGTGCAACAGGCCCACCGGGAAGGGTTTTTGGCCATCGTCCTAAACCCCGGGGCCCTCACCCACTACTCCTACGCCCTCCTAGACGCCCTTCGGGCCCAACCCCTTCCCGTGGTGGAGGTGCACCTGACCAACCTCCACGCTCGGGAGCCCTTTCGCCAGCACTCCGTGACCGCCGGGGCCTGCCGGGGGATCATCTCCGGCTTCGGCCCCCTCTCCTACAAGCTCGCCCTCACCTATTTGGCCGAGGTCCTGGAGGTGGGCTAGAGAAGCCCGGCCAGGCGGTAGCCCCCGTAGACCAAGGCAAACCCCAGGAAAAGGTTCAAGCCCACGTAGGCCAGAGCCTGCCCCACCTCGCCCTCCTGGAGGAGGGCCAGGGTTTCGTAGCTGAAGGTGGAGAAGGTGGTGAATCCGCCCAGCACCCCCACCGCCAGGAAAAGCCGGGCCTCGGGGGAAATGGCCCCCTCCAGGGAAAGCCGGATCACCGCCCCGATGAGGAAGCTTCCCAGGGCGTTCACGAAGAGGGTGCTGTAGGGGAAGCCCGGGCCCAAAAGCCCCTGGACGTAGGCCCCCAGACCGTAGCGCAAGGCCGAGCCCAAGGCCCCGCCCAAGGCCACCAGAAGGTAGCGCTCCACGCCAAAAGTATATTGGGATCATGCAGGCCAAGACCTTTTCCCCTATCCTCACCGCCCAAGGGGTGCGGCTCGCCATCGCCGTGGGCCGCTTCAACGAGCGGGTGACCAAGCTCCTTTTGGAAGGGGCCCTCGAGGCCTACGCCCGGCTCGGGGGCGACCCGGCCCAGGTCCTGGTGGCCTGGGTACCCGGCTCCTTTGAGCTTCCCCTGGTAGCCAAGCGCCTGGCCCAGCGCCCCGACGTGGACGCCGTGGTGGCCCTAGGAGCGGTGATCCGGGGGGAAACCCCCCACTTCGAGTACGTGGCCGCCCAGGCGGCAAGCGGCCTCATGCAGGCCATGCTGCAGACGGAAAAGCCCATCGTCTTCGGCGTCCTCACCACCAACACCCCGGAGGAGGCCCAAGAGCGCGCCGGGGGCAAGGCGGGAAACAAGGGGGCCGAGGCGGTCTTCACCGCCATCGAGATGGCGCGACTCTTAGAGGCTATTTCCCGGTAAGAAGGGCCCGGGCGTAACGGAGGTGGAGGTAGAGGAAGCACCCCAGGCAAAAGCCGAAGGCCAGGTTGACGAAGGCCAAAAGGGCCACCACAAGGGCCAAGGCGTAGCCCACCCCCTTCAGGCCCAAAAGGAGGGAGAGGGAGGCCAGGCCCAAGAAGACCGCCCCCAGGGTGCGGGCGAAGCGGTGGGGCCTAGGGTCCTCCTCCACAAGCTTGGGGGGTACCCGAAGGAGGCGCTTCAGGGCCACCATAAGGTCGTAGGGGGTGTGCTGGCTTGCCATGAGGAGGAAGAGGGCGTACACCAGCCAGGGCCAGTCCCCCAGGGCCGCCAGGGGCAACAAGAGGACCAAAAGGGCCTGGTTGAAGCGGAGCTGGTTCCGGTCCGTCTTCATGGGTCCCAATATACACCTGAGCCCGTGAAGCTTAGGGGTAAAAGGCACACTCCCCGTGGCAGAATGGTCCCGTGGTTCCCCTCCTCACCACCCCTCTTCCCACCCCGCACGGCTTCACCACCCGGCTCGGCGGGGTTTCCCAAGGCCCCTTCGCCCAGCTCAACCTCTCCCCTGCCACCGGGGACGACCCAAAGAGAGTGGCGGAGAACCAGCGCCGCGTGCTCGCCGCCTTCGGCCATCCGCCCGTGGCCGCCCTCAAGCAGGTCCACGGCACGGCGGTCCACCTTGTGGCAGGCCCGGGCGTGTGGGAGGGGGACGGCCTCCTCACCACCACCCCAGGCCTCCTCCTCCGGGTGGGGGTGGCGGACTGCTACCCCCTCCTCCTCTACCACCCCGAGGGGGCGGTGGCGGCCCTCCACGCCGGCTGGCGGGGGGTGGTGGGGGGGATCCTGCCCAAGGCCCTCGCCCTCTTAGCCGATCTCGGTCTAGACCCCAGGGAAGCCCACCTGGCCCTGGGCCCCGGTATCGGGGGGTGCTGCTACCAGGTGGGGGAAGAGGTGGCGGAGGCCTTCCTAGAGGCGGGGCTTCCCACCTTCCGCAAGGACGAAAGCACTCCGGGTAAGTACCTCCTGGACTTGGAAAAGGCCATCCTCCTCCAAGCGCAAAGGGGCGGGATTTCCGAGAAGCGCATCTACCGCGTGGGGCTTTGCACCTTCTGCTCCCCGGCCCTTTTCTCCCACCGCCGCGACCGCGGGCATACGGGAAGGATGTGGGGCCTGGTGATGCTTTCCCGTTAAGGCGGCGTTCACCCCGGGCGTGGCACAATGAGACCATGCTTTTCCCCCGGGAGGTCCTCCCTTCCCTTCTCCACCTCACCCCCGCCTGGCTAGAGAAGCGGGGGCTTAAGGGGGTGATCCTAGACCTGGATAACACCCTTTTACCCTACGGGGAGGAGGAGCTTCCCCCGGAGCTCGAGAGGTGGCTTGCCGCTTTAAGGGTGGCGGTGCCCATCTACCTCCTCTCCAACGCCCTGCCCGAGCGCTTCGCCCGCATCCAACGTCGGCTTGGCCTTCCCGGCCACGCCGCCGCCCTGAAGCCCTGGCTCGGCTTCCGTAAGGCCCTAAGGGCGTTAGGCCTTCCCGCCCGGGAGGTGGCGGTGGTGGGGGACCAGGTCTTCACCGACGTGCTGGGGGGGAACCTGGTGGGGGCCTACACCGTGCTGGTGCCCCCCTTGCGGGAAAAGGATTTCTTTTACACGCGTTTCATACGGATGTTGGAAACTCCATTTAGGAGACCCTGGGGAGGGAACCCATGAGCGTGCTGACCATCGGTGACAAGCGGCTTGGGGCCATCCTTTTGGACGCTGGGCTTCTCACGGACGAGGAGCTCCAGCTCGCCCTGGAGAAGCACCGGGAGGTGGGGGGAAGCCTGGCGGAGGTCATCGTGGAGTCGGGCCTACTTTCGGAAAGGCGCATCGCCCAGGCCATAGAGGACCACTTCGGCATCCCCTTGGTGGAACTCCATGAGTTGGAAATCCCCCCAAAGGTGAAGGCCCTCCTCCCGGCGGAAAAGGCCAAGGAGCTAGGAGCCATACCCTTCGCCCTGGATGAGGAGGCGGGGGTGGTGCGGGTAGCCTTCGTGAACCCCTTGGACACCTTGGCCTTGGAGGAGGTGGAAGACCTCACCGGCCTGGTAGTGGAACCCTACCAAACCACCAAGAGCGCCTTTCAGTACGCCCTGGCCAAGAACTACCCTGAGCTGGATCTCCCCCTCCCTCCCCCGCCCTCGGGCCCGAGCCAAGGGGAGTTGCGTCTAGGGGAAATCCTGATGCAAAAAGGCCTCATTGACCGGGAAACCCTGGAAGAGGCTCTAGTGGAGCAGGAAAAGACCGGAGACCTCCTGGGCCGGATCCTGGTGCAAAAAGGGCTCCCCGAGGAAGACCTATACCGGGCGCTCGCCGAGCAAAAGGGCTTAGAACTCCTACCCTCCACCGAAGGGCTAACCCCCGACCCCGCCGCCACCGCCCTCCTCCTCCGCTCCGATGCCCTGCGCTTTAGCGCCGTCCCCGTGAGCCTCCGCGAGGGCAAGGTGGAGGTGATCCTGGCCGACCCCCGGCATAAGGAAGCGGTGGAGGAGCTTCTGGGCCGCCCCGCCCGCTTCTACCTCACCCTGCCCAAGGCTTGGGAAGCGCTTTTCCACAGGGCCTACCCGGAAAAAGGGCGGTTGGGGGAGGTCTTGGTGCAGGAGGGCCGCCTGAGCCGGGAGCACCTGCGGGAAGCTTTGGAGGTGCAAAAGCGCCTCCCCAAGGCCAAGCCTTTAGGGGAAATCCTGGTGGAGCTAGGCCTAGTCCGCCCAGAGGACGTGGAGGAAGCCCTGAAGAAGCAGCGCCAAGGGGGAGGCCGCCTCGAGGACACCTTGGTCCAGTCGGGCAAGCTCAAGCCCGAGGCCTTGGCCCAGGCGGTGGCTACCCAACTGGGTTATTCCTACATCGACCCCCAGGAGAACCCCCCCGACCCCGGCGCTGTCCTCCTTATCCCCGAGGACCTGGCCCGGCGCTACGGCGTCTTCCCCCACCACCTGGAGGGCAAAACCTTGGTCCTCCTCATGAAAGACCCCCGCAACATCCTGGCCCTGGACGACGTGCGCCTGGCCCTGAAGCGCAAGGGCCTGGGCTACGAGGTGGTCCCGGCGGTGGCCACCGAGGCGGCCATCACCAAGCTCATCGAGCGCTTCTACGGCAAGGAGGAGTTGGGGGAGCTGGCCAAGGAGCTTTCCAAGGGGTACCAGTCCGAGGAGGAAACCCTCACCGCCGAGCTGGACGAAAGCGCCGCCCAGCGCTTCGTCAAGCAGGTGATGCGGGAAGCCTACCTCCAAGATGCCTCCGACATCCACATCGAACCCCGCCAGTCCGACGTGCTGGTGCGCCTACGGATTGACGGCACCCTACGCCAGTACACCACGCTGCCCAAGGGAGCGTTAGGCCCTGTGATTAGCGTCATCAAGATCATGGGCGGCCTCAACATCGCAGAAAAGCGCCTCCCCCAGGACGGCCGGGTGCGCTACCGGGAAGGGGCCATCGACGTGGACCTACGGCTTTCCACCCTGCCCACGGTTTACGGGGAGAAGGCGGTGATGCGCCTTTTGAAAAAGGCGGCGGACATCCCCGAGATTGAGCAACTAGGCTTCGCCCCTGGGGTTTTTGAGCGCTTCCAGGAGGTGATCTCCAAGCCCTACGGCATCTTTCTCATCACCGGCCCCACGGGAAGCGGCAAGAGCTTTACCACCTTTTCCATCCTGAAGCGCATCGCCACCCCCGACAAGAACACCCAGACCATTGAAGACCCGGTAGAGTACGAGATCCCGGGCATCAACCAGACCCAGGTGAACCCCCAGGCCGGGCTCACCTTCGCCCGGGCCCTGCGCGCCTTCTTGCGCCAGGACCCGGACATCATCATGGTGGGGGAGATCCGCGACTCGGAAACGGCCAAGATCGCCACCGAGGCCGCCCTCACCGGCCACCTGGTCATCGCCACCCTCCACACCAACGACGCCGCCCAGGCCATCACCCGGCTGGACGAGATGGGGGTGGAGCTCTTCAACATCTCCGCCGCCTTAATCGGCGTTCTTTCCCAACGCCTGGTGCGCAGGATCTGCGACCACTGCAAGGTGGAGGTGAAGCCCGACCCCGAGGTGCTCCGTCGGCTGGGCATCCCGGAGGAGGAGATGCAGGGGGTAAAGCTTTTTAAGGGCACCGGGTGCGAGCGTTGCGGGGGCACGGGGTACAAGGGGCGCTACGCCATCCACGAGCTTTTGGTGGTGGACGACGATATCCGCCACGCCATCGTGGCGGGCAAGTCGGCCACGGAGATCAAGGAGATCGCCCGCAAGAAGGGCATGAAGACCTTGCGGGAAGACGGCGTTTACAAAGCCCTCCAGGGGATTACCACCCTCGAGGAGGTCCTGGCGCGTACCATTGAGTAAAGGAGGCCGTTATGCCCAAAACCCCAGACATCGTGGACCTCTTGACCCTGGCCGTGGAACGGGGAGCGAGCGATTTGGTGATCACCGTGGGCCTTCCGCCCATGATCAAGGTGGACGGGGAGTTCCACCCCACGGAGTACGAGCCCCTCACCCCCCAGGACACCCGGCGCCTCATGTACGCCCTCATGGACGAGAAGCAACAGCGCGTCTTCGAGGAGGAAAAGGAGCTGGACTTCTCCTTTAGCCTCCCCGGCAAGGGGCGCTACCGGGTGAACGTCTTCCTGCAACGGGGAAGCGTGGGTGGGGTCCTCAGGGTGGTCCCCGCCGTGATCAAGAGCTTTGAGGAGCTGGGCCTACCCAAGAACATCGCCGACATCGCCTTGAGCCCAAGAGGCCTGGTCCTGGTCACGGGCCCCACGGGAAGCGGCAAGAGCACCACCTTGGCCTCCATGATCGATTACATCAACGAACGCAAGCCCGTGCACATCGTGACCATTGAGGACCCCATAGAGTTCTTCCACCGCCACAAGAAGGCCATCATCAACCAGCGGGAGATCGGCGCCGACACCCACGGCTTCCACAAGGCGCTAAGGAGCGTGTTGCGCCAGGCCCCGGACGTGATCCTGGTGGGGGAGATGCGGGACTACGAAACCATCGCCGCCGCCATTACCGCTGCGGAAACGGGCCACCTGGTCATGGGCACCCTGCACACCAACTCCGCCCCGGAAACCATCGACCGCATCATCGACGTCTTCCCCGAGAACCAGCAGGAACAGGTGCGGGTGCAGCTTTCCAACAACCTGGTGGCCGTTTTGACCCAGCAACTCCTTCCCAAGGCCTTCGGCGGGGGGCGGGTCCTGGCCTACGAGCTCATGATCGCCACCCCGGCGGTGCGGGCCCTCATCCGGGAAGGCAAGAGCCACCAACTGCGAAGCGTGATCCAGACGGGAGGCCAGTACGGCATGGTCACCATGGACGCCTGCCTGGCCGACCTCTACAAGCGCAAGCTCATCACCTACGAGATGGGCTTGAGTAGGGCCGTGGACCCCAAGGAGTTCATGCGCCTCGCCGGGGTACAGGAAGGGGCCAAGCGCTAACGGGTAAACTTTAGGGCATGTACGAAGCCGTCATCGGCCTCGAGGTCCACCTTCACCTGAAAACAAGGACCAAGGCCTTTTGCGGCTGCCAAGCCGACTACTTTGGGGCCGAGCCCAACACCCACGTCTGCCCCATCTGCCTGGGCCTGCCCGGCACCCTGCCCGTGCCCAACCGAAAGGCGGTGGAGTTCGGCCTGCGCCTGGCCTTGGCCTTGGAAAGCCGGGTACCGGAAACCCTGGTCTTCCACCGCAAGAACTACTTCTACCCCGACCTGCCCAAGAACTACCAGATCAGCCAGTACGACCTTCCCCTGGGCCAAGGGGGCTTCCTGCCCTTGGGGGATAGAAGGGTACGCATCAAGCGCCTCCACCTGGAAGAGGACGCCGGGAAAAGCCTCCACCTGGAAGGCTGCACCCTTCTGGACCTGAACCGGGCGGGAAGCCCCCTTATCGAGCTCGTGACCGAACCCGACCTCCACTCCCCCGAGGAGGCCCGGCTTTTCCTGCAGCGGATCCAGGCCCTGGTGCAGACCCTGGGCATCTCCGAGGCGAGCCCGGAGGAGGGCAAGCTCCGGGCCGACGTCAACGTTTCCGTGCGCCGGGTGGGGGAACCTTTGGGTACCAAGGTGGAGATCAAAAACCTCAACTCCTTCAAAAGCGTGCAGCGGGCCTTGGAGTACGAGATCCGCCGCCAAACCGAGATCCTCCGGCGGGGGGAGAAGGTAAAGCAGGCCACCCTGGGCTTTGAGGAGGGAAGCGGCAAAACCTACCCCATGCGCACCAAGGAGGAAGAGGCGGACTACCGCTACTTCCCCGAGCCCGATATCCCCCCCATCCCCATCCCTCGGTCCTGGCTTCAGGAGGTCCAGGCCCACCTGCCGGAGCTCCCTTGGCAGAAGGAAGCCCGCTACCGCGCGCTAGGCATCAAGGCAAAGGACGCCGAGGTCCTGGCCTATAGCCCCGCCCTGGCCCGCTTCCTGGACCGGGCCCTGGCGCTTCGGGAAGCCTCCCCCCAGGCCCTGGCCAACTGGCTTCTGGCCGATGTGGCGGGGCTTTTAAACGAGCGCGGCCTGGCCTTGGAGGAAACCCGCCTCACCCCCGAGGCCCTTTCCCGCCTGGTGGCCCTCTTCGAACGGGGGGAGGTGACAAGCCGGGTGGCCAAGGCCCTCCTCCCCGAGGTCCTGGAGGGCCAAGACCCCGAGGTCTTGGTGCGGGAGCGGGGGCTAAGGGTGGTGGCGGACGAAGGCGCCCTCAAAGGGGTGGTGGCGGAGGTCCTCGCCGCCATGCCCGAGGCGGTGGAAAGCGTCCGCCAAGGCAAGCTCAAGGCCTTGGACGCCCTGGTGGGCCAGGTGATGAAGAGGACCAAAGGCCAGGCCCGGCCCGACCTGGTGCGCCGCCTCCTCCAGGAGGCCCTTGGGGTAGGATAAGGCCGATGCGCTACGAGGAGGCCGGGGTCCACATAGAGGCCAAGGCCGAGGCCCTCAAGAGGGCCAAGGCCGCCATCGCCGCCACCTACACGGAAGCGGTCCTTAGGGGAGTGGGGGCCTTTGGAGGGCTCTTTGACGCCCGCGCCCTGAAGGGGATGGACCACCCGGTTCTGGTGGCCACCACGGACGGCGTCGGGACCAAGACCCTGCTTGCCCTCGAGGCTGGCGACGTTTCCGGCCTCGGCTTTGACCTGGTGAACCACTCGGTGAACGACCTCCTCTGCCAAGGGGCCACGCCCCTTTTTTTCCTGGACTACCTGGCGGCAAGTCGCTTGGATGAGCCTGTTCTGGCCGCCCTCCTCACCTCCTTGGCCGAGGCCTGCCGGGCCCATTCCATCCCCCTCCTGGGAGGGGAGACGGCGGAGATGCCCGGGGTCTACCGGGAAGGGGCCTGGGACGTGGCCGGCACCCTGGTAGGGGTGGTGGAACGCTCGGAGATCCTAGGCCCTGAGCGGGTTCGGGAAGGGGACGTCCTCCTCGCCCTTCCCTCCTCCGGCCCCCACACCAACGGCTACTCCCTCATCCGCAAGGTGGTGGCGGGAAAGGACCTCTTCGCCCCCGTGCCCGAACTGGGGGAAAGCTTAAAGGAGGCCCTCCTCCGGCCGCACCGGGCCTACCTCCGGGAGTTCCTCCGCCTCAAGGAGGCCCATGTGGAGGTCCACGCCATAGCCCACATCACGGGCGGGGGGCTTGCGGAAAACCTCCCCCGCGCCCTCCCCGAGGGCCTGGGCGCGGAGATCCGCAAGGGAAGCTGGCCCATCCCCCCCATCTTCCCCTACCTGCAGCGCCTCGGGGAGATCCCCGAGGAGGAGATGTACCGGGTCTTCAACATGGGCCTAGGGCTCATCCTTGTCCTTCCCGAAGGGGAAGCGGCAAAAGCCTTGGCCCTAGTGGAGGGCTACCAGGTGGGCCGGGTGATCCCTGGCGCTGGGGTGCGGTTCGTATGAAGGAGCTTTGGCTAATCCGCCACGGCGAAACGGAATGGAACGTGAGCAAGCGGTTTCAAGGCCACCTGGATATCCCCCTCTCCCCCGTGGGCATCGGCCAGGCCTTCCGCCTGGCCCAGCGTCTGGCCCGAAGCCAGCTCCCCTTTGACGGCCTCTTCTCCTCCGACCTACGCCGGGCCAGGGAAACCGCCGAGCCCTTGGCCGCGGTCCTGGGCCTCCCCCTCAAAACCACCCCTCTCCTCCGGGAAATCGACGTGGGAGCGCTGGCAGGGCTGGACCGGGACGAGGCGGAAGCCCGCTTCCCCGACTTCGTGCAAAAAGCCCAGGAGGATCCCTGGCACACCCCCCGCCCCGGAGGGGAGAGCATGGCAGACCTCGCCCAGCGTCTCCTGGCCTTTTTGGAAACCCTCCCCTCCGGCCGCCACCTCCTGGTGACCCATGGAGGCGTGATCCGGGCCGCGCTCAAACTAGCCTTGGACCTGGAAGGCCACGCCTGGCGGCGGGTGCACATCCCCAACACCTCCATCACCCGCATCCAACTACCCAGTCGGGAAGTGCTCACCGTGTCCGACGTGGCCCACCTGGAAACCTGGGCCGACGGGCTTTCCGACGAAAGCGTGCAATAAAAAACCCCGGGCTTCTAGCCCGGGGCATTTGGAGCGGGAGACGGGACTTGAACCCGCGACCCCGACCTTGGCAAGGTCGTGCTCTACCGACTGAGCTACTCCCGCATGGGAAAAATCCCCCGCACCGACCTACTCTCCCGGGACCCTGCGG